>JACQDI010000430.1 GCA_016201195.1 Acidobacteriota bacterium
CGAAGCGGCGGCGATCGGCCCACGGCGGCAGAGCCTTTGCGCGGCGCTCGGCGAAGCTCTTCGCAAAGGCGGGATCGACCACCTCGCCGGTGAGGGAGTCCCGGCTCGGCACCGCGCATCGGGCGCAGGGGTTCACTCCCTCGATGGCCACTTCGCCGAGGCGAAAGCTCACGCCGATCAGTTGATCTTCCCAGAATGCCGGCACGCCATCGATCTCCAGGTTGGCGCGAAAGCGGCGTCGCATTTCATCCAAATCCGCGCCGAACCAGCGGGCCACCTCGCACAGCGTGGCGGTGCTGACCAAGGTGGGGCCGGAGGCGTTGGTGTCGTCGGGGAAGCCCACGGCAGCGTCTTGCTCCAGGTGCACACGGATTTCAAGCCGGCGGCTAAGCCAGGCTTCGATGGCCGGCCGCTCGCGGTCCAGGTGGAAGCGCTCTCCGTTGAGCGCAATCTCGCGGCGATTCCGTTCGACCTGCGAGCGGATGCGATGGACCAGCGGGGTCCGCTTGCCGTTGACCCACTGCCCCTGATCGTCGACGATGCAGAACTCACGGTCGCCGGCGAGACCTGCGCCGCGTGCCACGACGGCCTCTTCCACCGTCACCGGGTCGAGAGACTTGACGGGGAAGATTAACATTCGTGACAAGCGGCCAACCATGGACCTCAGCATACAATGAAGGCATGCGCGTGGTGGGGTTGCTGTGGGCGCTGTTCTCGGTTGTCCTCGCCCAGGCCGCGCCAAAGCGGGTTTTGTACGTCACCCACTCCGCCGGATTCCGGCACGACAGCATTCCGGTTTCCCGCCAGGTGATGGAAAGCCTGGTCACGCGCTCTTCCGGTCAGTTGGAGGTGGTCTCCACCGAGGATCTGTCGCTGCTCACCGTCGAAAACCTCCGCAATTTCGACGTGGTGTTTTTTTTCACCAGCGGCGAGTTGGCCCTAAACGATCAGCAGAAGCGGGACTTTCTGGCGTTCGTGCGGGAGGGCAAGGCCTTCGGTGGCGTCCACAGCGCGACCGACACGCTCTACGGCTGGCCGGAATACGGCGAACTGATCGGGGCGTACTTTGACGGGCACCCCTGGGCACAAGAGGTGGCCATCGACGTGGAAGATCCGGCGCATCCCACGATGGCAAATGTATTTCCACCGTTTCGCATTACCGAGGAGATCTACCAGTTCCGCGACTTCTCGCGAGACCGCGTGCGGGTGCTGATGACGCTCGACACCGCGACGGTGGACCTCAACGCGCCCGGTGTGAACCGCACCGACGGGGATTTCGCGCTGGCCTGGTGCCGCAACCACGGCCAGGGCCGCGTGTTCTACACCGCGCTGGGGCACTTTGACGAGACCTGGAGGGACGCGCGGTTTCAGAACATCCTGCTCAATGCCCTGCTGTGGCTGGCCGGCGTGCGGCCGGGCGACGCCACGCCGCGCTCGGGCACGGGCTCCCCGTCGCCAGCCATTGACCGCGGAGGCGTGGTCAACGCGGGCAGCTTCCTGCCTGCGCCGAACAACACGCTGGCTCCGGGACTGGTCATCGCAATCTTCGGCGCCGCGCTCACCAGCGGCGCCACGTGGTCGAACGGCGGCCTTTATCCCCTGCCCCGCAAGATGGCTGGAACACAGGTGCTGGTGAACGGCGTCCCGCTCCCACTCTATTTTGTATCACCCAGACAAATTAACGCGCAGCTCCCGTGGGAGATGCAGTCCGGGCAATCCGGCGAGGTCGTGGTGCGGACGCCCAACCGGTCGAGCGCGCCCGAACCAGCGCGGATCGAAGCGACCGCGCCCGGCATTCTGGCCATCGTGGGAATCCGGCGGGAGGGAATGCCGGTCACGATCTACGGGACCGGGTTGGGACCGGTGATGCCCCCGGCGATCACCGGCGCAGCAGCGCCATTGAGCCCGCTCTCCACGACGGTTCTGGAGCCGCTGCTAACCATCGGCGGCGTGCGGGCCATGCTCACCTTCTCAGGCCTCGCGCCGCTATTTGCCGGACTTTATCAGATCAACGCGGTGGTTCCGGCCGGCATCCCCGCCGGTCCGGCAGACGTGGTGCTCGAAGCGGGCGGCCGCAGATCGAACGTCGTGTCGTGGGCTATTGACCGCTGAGGGCGGCCAGGATCCGAGCGGGCTCGGGCTTGCCGCGCTCGGCGAAGGCGATACGGCCGTCCTTGCCGATGCCGTAAACACTGCGGCGCACGATCAGGCCACCCGCGCCATAGAGCCTCGCCACCTGCTTGCCCTCATCCACCAGCAGGGGAAACGGGAAATTGTGGTTCTGGCGGAACTTGGTGTGGCTGGCCGGCGAGCCGGGGTTCACGCCAAACACGGCCACGCCGCGCTCGCGAAACTCGTTCCAGTGGTCGCGCAGCTCGCAGAGCTGTGCGCGGCAGCCGGGCGTCTCGTCCATCGGGTAGAACACCAGCACCACCGGCTGCTTCCCTTTCAGGTCGGCCAGCCGGACCAGGCTGCCGCGGTCATCGCGCAGCGC
>JACQDI010000079.1 GCA_016201195.1 Acidobacteriota bacterium
CCATCCAAGCGCATCTATGGTCCGCCGCTAGGCCCCGCAGCGCTCGAGCAGGCCGCGCGGCGGCGCCGGATCCCAGTGCTCGCGCTGGGCGGCATTACACTCGAAAACTTTCGCCTCTGCCGGACGGCAGGGGTCGCGGCGATTTCTTTGTTTCAAAACGCTCCCGACCCGGCGGCGGTGGTCAGAAGCTTGCGCATTGGGTTTAGCCGTAGCTGAACCGCCGAATGTGTGACCTAGCTGCCGCCTGCCGCTTCTGCCCGCGGCGGATCATCTGTCCGCCCGGGAATTGAATTGACCATCGTTCGAAAGTCTTCGTCCTGCGGGAGTCGATGGATCTGCGAATGCTCAAGTTCAGCCCGTCGGAGTTCTTCACCCCCCAGCTCAATGGCACGCGTCATGGTCACGCGGGCTTTCTCTCTATCCTCTAGCAGAAACTCAGTATAGGCAAGGTTTCCCAAGGCCGAAGGGTTCTCTGGCCAGCGTTCGAGCGACGCGGCGATTCTCATGCCGGCATAGGACAATCGGGCCCTTGCGGATTGCTCGTCTCCACTGGCCCAACTCTGCTTCGCCGCACAGAGGGCAGCAAACCCGATGCCGTTCAAGGCCTTCGCCACCTGCTTGCGCAAGCTCGCCTCGACCGCGTCCCCAAATCGCCTCACTACTTCATCGTAGACGGCAATCTCCTCCTCACTCCGGTTCAGATCTCCGAGCGTGAACCCCTTGTTCACTAGCGCCCTCGCCACCTGTTCGCGCAAGCCCGCCTCAACGGCGTCCCCAAATCGCCTCACTACCTCATCGTAGACGGCAATCTCCTCCTCACTCCGGTTCAGTGCTCCGAGCCTGAACCCCTTGTTCACCAGGGCCTCCGCCACCTCCTCGCGCAAGCCCGCCTCGACCGCGTCCCCAAATCGTCTCACTACCTCATCGTAGACGGCAATCCCTTCTTCGCTCCGGTTCAGTGCTCCGAGCCTGAACCCCTTGCTCACTAGCGCCCTCGCCACCCGCTCGCGCAAGCCCGCCTCGACAGCGTCCCCAAATCGTCTCACTGCCTCATCGTAGACGGCAATCGCTTCTTCGCTCCGGTTCAGTGCTCCGAGCGTGAACCCCTTGTTCACCAGGGCCTCCGCCACCTGCTCGCGCAAGCCCGCCTCGACCGCGTCCTCAAATCGCCTCACTACCTCATCGTAGGCGGCAATCGCTTCCAATGGTCTACCCAGAGATCCGAGGGTTATTCCCTTATAGAGAAATGCCTTTGCCGCTCGTTCTTGCAGGGGAAGG
The DNA here is from genome assembly GCA_016201195.1 of Acidobacteriota bacterium. GTDB lineage: Bacteria > Acidobacteriota > Terriglobia > Bryobacterales > JACQDG01 > JACQDI01. The sequence goes on from JACQDI010000079.1 coordinate 1,279, forward strand.
TCGCTTACTCCCTGACTCGCCAATATCTCAACAAGGCTCAGCACCTCTTCATAACCGCGCAACTCCTCTTCAGAATCGTCGAGCAGCCTGGTTGAGGAGACCCAGATCGCGTTCATCAGTTCTCGCAATTGACCCGGGTCCAGATCCCCTTTGGAAATCGCCGCCCCTGCCCGGATGGCTTCGCGGTACTGTGAGCGGCGGACGGCGTCGAGGGCTCCTTCCATCTGCCCTTGCACGGCCTGTATAGACTCCTGCAGCTTCCGCCCGGCCAGTTCCAGGCGTTGAATGACCGTACCAAAGAAGTAACTATTGGGCTCGCCTTCTTCGCGCGGCAAGTCCCTCCGCAGGTGCTCCGCCAGAAACGCTAAAGGATCTCTGACGAGCGTGGGCGCAGGCAGTTCGAATATCTGAATCAAGCTCTCAAAGACGTGCCGCGCGTCCAGCGTGGGGTCGCCTCGGGTATCCGCAATCTCGCGATGTCCACGACCCGACGACCCCGGAGCATCGATCGGGGGCCTCTCCACAAGATTGACCAGAGCCAGAGGAGCTTCCCCGTCCCCTTCTATACGGGGAGGGACCACAAAACACACATTGGGGTGAAATTTCAGCCAGTCGGGCAACGTGACCACATCACTTGCCCGATAGCAGAACCAATAGAAGTTGTATCCGACATTGGTAAGCAGCCGGCGCTTCAGGACCGACATCACCACGTCGTCTTCCCAGCCGCTGTATCCGACCACTAAAGGGGAGCGTTTTGAGCAGACACGGGTCAACCAGTCGGCCATCGAAACAGCGGTCTTCGTCGACCGCTTGGAGCGCTCTCGAATCTCGCCCTTGAGGTTGCAACAGTCATAAAACCAGTAGGTCCCATGAACATGGACGATCTGGATGTCCTCTCGCTCCGGATCGATGCGCTCGATCGTGCCAGGATGGTCACATACGATGTAGGTCCTCCCAAACAAGTTGAGAGCGCGGGAGAGAAAATCGTCAAAATTCGTGGTAACAACGAGATTTGACACCCTCTTATCCAGTAACAGGTGCGCCAAGTGGAAGTTGGCGTGCGAGATGAACCGCTCCTCGATCAGTTTGCGCAGATAGCCCTGGCGGTCTGCCGGGCTATGGTAGGCCTTCTGAAACCAGTAGGAGTAGGCATCCGTCGAGCTCTTCGTTGAAGGCTCGTCGATACTTCCGTATCTCTGCGCATGCTTCTTGCAGTCGCTGACAATGTCGCGAGCCAGGGGAATTGGCGGATGCGAAATGCCGGCGCCCACGAGGAAGAAAAAAGGGTGCCCCTGCGGACAGTTGTCGCAGGTGTTCCGGATGTGCCCCATCGCCTCCTTCAGGCTTAACTCCTGGATCTCTCTCATCCCTCCTCCGGCACAACCCCGCCTCTTGATTCGGTATAGGCATTATAACGCTCCCGACCCGGCGGCAATGGCAATCATTTGCGCGTGGGCCGAAGCGCGGCGGTGGCTGAGACACCGCCATACTCACTCTGTGGGACCAAACTGATGGTGGCGAAGCCACCTGCTCTGCCGCACGCGCTATTCCCGGCGCCCCAGCTCCTCAGGGAACAGGGCAAACCCCTCCGGCGGTGGGAACAGTTGCCGCAGCAGCTCGAGGCGCTTTCGGAGGTAGCGGGTGGGAAGCTGGCGCGGGCCGGTCTCCACGTCGATGTCGCAGCAGAGGCCGTGCAGGTAGAGCGTCGCCGTATCCTCGAAGGCCTGACGGAAATATTCGCGCTGTAGCTTGGTGTCGCGCAGCAGGTTTGTCTGCCGGCGCAGCAACTGCTGCTTCAGGCGCCATGCTTTTTCCTCGACCTCGCCGTGCGCCTCGTTTGCCAGCTCTTCTCGCAGCGCCCGGCTGAAACGCTCGCGGTGGTTTTCGCTCATGCGAAAGGAAACAAGCGACGCCAAGCCGTTGTAGAAGGTGTAGTGGTAGTCGGCTACATCCTCCTCCTTCACCGCGAAAAAGAAGAACAGGTCCGTGCCCCGCTCGATGCTGGAGGCGGCGATCTGCCGGTTCTCGGCCGGCTTCTCAAAAGCCACCAAGTCCCCGCCCTTGCCGTTGTCCCGCTCGAGATAGGGAACCAGCATGAGGTGCACCTTGGGCAGAATCTCGGCCACAGACGGCGGCAGCGCGCTGACCGGCTCCTGCACATATTGCTGGATCTGGCTGTCCTCGAGCGGCAAGGCCGCGAAGTACGAATAGAAGTTGTTCAGCGGCAGCATTTCCCGCTGAAACTGCTCGGCAAAGGCCTCCACCGGTAGCCGGGAAGTCAGAGAAATCGAGGTGGACATGGTCCACTGCCATCGTAACATAGGAGTCAGGAGACAGAAGACAGAAGACAGAAGAAACCCCAGTCCTCGGTTCAGGGAGGCTGAGGCTTCTGACTTCTGTATTCCGCCTTCCGTACTCCTTTTTCTAATGAAGCTTCTGATTTCGGCCGGCGAAGAATCAGGCGACCAATATGCCGCAGGGCTGGTGGAGGCGCTGCGGCTGCGCTTGGGGCCCGTAGAATTCTTCGGCTGCGCGGGACCTCGGTTGCGGGCGGCCGGAGTACGGCCGATCGTGGAAGCCGAGCGGCTGGCGGTGGTGGGATTGGTCGAAGTGCTCAGCCACTTGCCCCGAATCTATCAGGAGTTTAGAAAGTTGACCAAGGCCGCCGAGCGGGAGCGCCCGGATCTGGCCATCCTGACCGACTCGCCCGACTTCCATTTGCGCCTGGCCAAGAGATTGGCCCGGTCCGGCATCCCGGTCGTCTACCTCATTGCGCCGCAAGCCTGGGCCTGGCGGCGGTGGCGTGTGCGACTGATGCGACGAGTGGTCACCCGGCTGCTGTGCATTTTTCCGTTCGAGGAGCCCTTTTTCCGGCAACACGGGGTGGCCGCCACCTACATCGGGCATCCGCTGGCGGGGAGGGTGCGGCCGTCACTCGGACGGGCGGAGTTTTTTAGGAAACACCGGCTGGCTGCCGACCGTCCCTTAATTGCGGCGCTTCCCGGCAGCCGCCGGGGGGAGGCAGCGCGCCACCTGCCTTTGCTGGTCGAGGCGGCGCGGGAATTGAATGCCTGGCGAGCGATGACTTTTGTGCTGGCCGCTTCCCGGTCCGCCGGCGCGGCGTTTTTTGTGAACCGGATCACCGGGTCGGGTATCCAAGTTATTGAGGGCGAAACCTACGACGTGCTGGCCCACGCCGACCTGGCTCTGGTCGCGAGCGGTACGGCCACCATCGAGGCCGCCCTGCTGGGGACCCCGATGGTGACCTTCTATCGGGTACACCCCGCTAGCTGGTTTCTGGGAAAATGGTTTGTGGACGTGCCTTTCTTTAGTATGGTCAACCTGCTGGCCGAGCGGCGTATAGTTCCCGAGCTGATTCAAGCCGATTGCACCTCCGCGCGGCTGGCGGCCGAGGCTCGGGCGCTACTCGAAGGCCCGGACTGCACCGCCCGGATCCGCGCTGACCTGGGGATGCTTAAAAGCCGGCTGGCCGGCGGCGAGCGGGCGCTCGACCGTGCGGCCGAGGTGATCGCAGAACTGCTCTCAATGGAGCGGACAGGAGTTCGGAATGGTTCGTAGGCGCCTCTTCATACTACTGCTGGGCTTGGCGACGCTGGTCTGGGCCCAGCAGGACCGCCGCCCGCGGATCGAGGTCGAGCACTACCGCATCGACGCCGAGATCCAGCCCCGTACACAGTCGCTCACGGCCAAGGCGATGGTGCGCTTTGTGCCGCAGGAAGACCTCTCCAGCGCCGTGTTCGAGCTCAACAACGGCCTCACCGTGTCGAAGGTGACCGGCGAGAAGGGCGAAGAGATTCCCGCCGTCCGTTACCAGCAGGATTTCACCGTGCGGCTGAATTTCCCGGAGACGCTCCCCAAGGGCAAGCCGGTCGAGGCCACCTTCGCCTACGACGGCAGGCTGGTCGGCATTGACAACTCGCCGGTGGAGGGCATTAGCTTCGCCTCCATTGGAACCGACCGGGCGTTCCTGCTTTACCCGGCCCGCTGGTTCCCGGTGAACGGCTACACCGGCGACCGCTTCTCGGCCGAGCTGAACATCACCGTTCCCGCCGGCATGGACGTGGTGGCGAGCGGCCTGCACACCATGCAACCCGGGACCGGCAAGGTGACGCACAGCTTCAAATACGATCGGGCGTCATTCCCCGGCTCGATCGCCGTGGTCTCGACGCCCCCGGAGCGGGTATCGAGCGAAGGCATCACCACCACTGTGTATTTCCGCGGCGAGGAGAAGGAGCAGGCGGCGGCCTACGGCGAGGCCACCGGCAAGATCATGAAGTATTTCGGCGGAATCTTCGACTTGCCGCCCACCGCCAACCTGACGCTGGTCGAGACCGAGCCGGAGGCCCCCAACGGCTATGCCGCACCGGGGATCCTGTTCCTGAGCCCGCGCGGCATCGGAAAGAAAGTGAACCAGACGCTGCTGGCCCTGGAGGCCGCCCACCAGTGGTGGCGCGTGCTGGTATCGCCCTCCTCGCGCCGCCACCTGTGGATGGATAACGGCTTCGCCAACTACGCGCGCCTGCTGTGGGTCGAAAACTCGGCCGGCCCGGCTGCCTTCGAGTCCGAGGTGCAGGAAACCGGCGTGGAGGCGCTGACCCACGACGACGTCTCCGTCATCCAGGCGGATACCTTGCCCGACTACTCGCCGGAGCTGCTGGCCGTGGTCTCCGCCAAGGGCGCCATGACCTTGCACATGCTCCGCTACGTGGTGGGCGACGAGGCCTTCTTTCGCTCGCTTAAGGAATTCGCCTCCAAGTACGCCTTTCAGCCGGCCACCACCGCCGATTTTGAGAAGGTCGTCTCCGCCGTCAGCGGCAAGGGCCTGCAATACTTCTTCATCGAGTGGATCGAGTCGAGTGGCGCTTCCGAGTTCAAGATGGAGTACACCATCTTCCGGCTGGGTCAGGGCAAGGGCTTCCGGGTGGTGGGCAAGGTGAGCCAGGATAAGGACACCTTCAAAATGCCGGTCGAGATGCAGATCGAGACCGAAGGGGAGCCGGAGAAGAAAGTAATCGAGGTATCCGGCACCGCCTCGGAGTTCGCCGTGGACACCTTCGGCAAGCCCAAGCGGGTGATCCTCGACCCCAACCACAAGGTCCTGCGGCTCGATAACAACATCCGCGTTTCGGTGGCCATCAAGAAGGGCGAGCAGCAGGCCGAGATGGGGTATTTCAACGAGGCGCTCCAGGAATACCAGAAGGCCCTGGACGTGAACCGCAACAGCTCGCTGGCCCACTACCGGATCGCGGAGGTCTTTTTCCAGCAAGGCAACTACCAGTCAGCGGCTAACGAGTTCCGGGAGGCGATCAACGGCGACCTGGAGCCGAAGTGGACCGAGGTGTGGTCGCACATCACCCTGGGCAAGATTTTCGACATCAGCGACCAGCGCGACCGCGCGGTCAACGAATACCAGCAGGCCATCCGCACCAAGGACAATACCCAGGGGGCGCTCGACGAGGCTAACAAGTACCTGCAAACGCCATACCGGAGGCCGCGGAAGACCGAGGAATTGTAAGTAGGGTGAGCCTCTGGCTTGTCCCCTCCAGCCGGCTACCCTACACGGTACCCGGACAAGGACCACTCTTGCTCCCGCTCGTCCAGGCGTAATACGTAAAGGTTGCCGTCGTCTGCCTTGACCCGGAAATAGAGATAGTCCGGCCCGTACCAGCGGTCGACCACCTCCTGAACCTCATACCAGCGCTCCCCGAGGCAGAAGCGCGAGGGACGTTCATGGGCCTTGTAACCGCTATACCCTTCTACCCGAACTTTCATCTTTTTATCCGCGTCCCCGCTTGACAAAGGCGTCAGGAGGGCTAAAATAGGGGCGATCTGGTGATTTCCTTTCGTCTCGCACGAGGATGACGCAACGACCTTTCTATAACACCCGCAATCTATTCAACTAAGCCCATCTATATGGAGCCGTACTGCGAGCACCCGCGCACGAAAATTATTGCCCGTGACGGCAACGTGGACTACGTGGAGTGCCTCGACTGCAAAAAAGTCTTCGAGGCCGAGGACCTGGAGCCGTTGTCCACGGAAGCGGAAGAAGAAGCCTGACGGCGGGTCGTGCGCTCAAGCTGCTTTTCTGCCAATTCTTCCACCCGCGAGGGTGTGAGCGTGAGCAGATCCTTCTCGGCGTCATAGCCGGTCCGCAGCGCTTCCTGCAGGTGCCCGGCGGCGATGCCCAGGCAAAACTCATCCCGCAGCGGAATCCCCAGGCGGGAGCAGATCCGCTCCAGCGCAGCGTGAGGCAATGCCACGATCTTCCCTTCCCCGTTAACCAGGAACTTCACGTCCACCGTGTCGCTGTGGCGCAGCGAGATGGCCGTTTGCAGCCAGCGAAACTCCACCTGGTAGCGCTCGCCGGCGACCTCCGAGGCGACCTCAAAGTTCCGGTAGTCCACAGGTCTATTGTACGTTCAATAAACAAATCATCAAACCGACAAATCACCAAGTCCAGTCTGGGTTACCATGAAGGGTGTGGTTCCTGGCCATTCTGCTGGCAGTTGTGCCGGCGTTGGGGGTTACGGTTCGCTTTGATCCCAGCTCACCGGACACTGGCCCCTTCCCGACGGATTTCCTGACAGTCCCCGATGCAGGGCAGCGAACCGGGTTGCGGGTTAATTTACCGCTGCCCGACTGCCGCCTCCAGCGCAGCCAGTGCCGGGACCTCGATTTCATCAACCAGCTCGACGGGTTCAACCTGCAGCCGCGCATCCGAGCGCGCTTTTCGGGGGCGATCCGGCCCGAGACGCTCCGCGAAGGGGTTTTCTTCATTAGCCTGGAGACTGGCCGCATTACCCCGATCAACCAGGTGATCTACGATGCGCCGACCCTGAGCGCCTATGCCAAGCCCGATGAGCTCCTCGACCAGCAGCGCGGCTATACCCTGGTAATAACTAACGCCGTGCGCGACGCGGCGGGAGATCCGGTAGACGCCGACGGCGCGTTCTCGCAGTGCCTGGCGTCGCCCGCGCCCAGCGCCTATTGCGCCCGCCTGGCGGCGGCGGTGAACGCGCTCGCTCCGTTGCTGGCCCCGCGGAGGGTCGTGGCCGCCTCCGTCTTCACCACCCTGAGCGCCACGGCGTGGATGGAGAAGGCCCGAGCCGCCTTGCAAGACTCGCCACTGAACCTGCAAATCTCGAGCCACCGGGGCGTTTTCGACGTAGCCAGCCTGGCCTCCGTGGTGTGGAGCCAGCAAGTGCGCGCCAACCCTCCGGGGTTTCGCGACACCTCGTTGCCGCTC
>JACQDI010000431.1 GCA_016201195.1 Acidobacteriota bacterium
CGCCTGCACGGCATGCGGCCGGCGGTGGAGCGCTTGCGCCGGGCCTGCGCGCAGCGGGAAAAGATTCTCGTCTATGGCGATTACGACGTAGACGGGACGACGTCGGTGGTGCTGCTGCGTAAGGCGCTCGAGATGACCGGGGGCAGCGCCGAGTTTCACATCCCGCACCGGTTGAAGGACGGCTACGGGATGCGCGAGGAGGTGATCGAGCGCGCCGCCGCCGAGGGCGTGCGCGTCGTGGTCAGCGTCGACACCGGCATCCGCGAGACGGCGGTGGTCGAGCGCGCCAACCAGCTCGGCATCGACACCATCATCACCGACCACCACTTGCCCGACGCCGCCACGCCGCCCGCGCTCGCCGTGCTCAACCCCAACCAGCCCGGCTGTCAGTACCCGGAAAAGAACCTGTGCGGCGCCGGGGTGGTCTTCAAGCTCTGCCAGGCGCTGCTCGCGTCGCTCGACTGGCCGGCGGCGCGCCTCAACAAAGTGATCGAGTCGATGCTGCGCATGGTGGCCATCGCCACGGTCGCCGATGTGGTGCCGCTGCTCGGCGAAAACCGCACCATCGTCAAGCTGGGGCTGGACGGTCTGCGCCGGCCGGTGAACCCGGGCCTCAAGGCGCTTCTTGCCTCCGCCGGATTCTCCCCGACTCGCCCGCCGACCGCCGGAGGCGTCGCCTTCTGGGTCGCGCCGCGGTTGAACGCCGCCGGGCGCATGGATACGGCCAACGACGTGATCGAGCTGTTCACCGTCTCCGATCCCCAGCGCGCCGCGGAGATTGCCGCCAAGCTCAACGAGTTGAACACCGACCGGCAGCAGGCCGAGACCCGCATCCTCGACGAGGTCCTGGAGACCCTGGCGGATGGGCCCGGCAAGGTAGCTTCGATAGTAGCAGTAGGTGAGGGATGGCACCGCGGCGTGCTGGGCATCGTCGCCTCGCGGCTGGTGGAGCGCTTCCACCGCCCGGTGATGGTTCTGTCGGTGGACCCGGAAGAAGGTCTCGCCTCCGGCTCGGGCCGAAGCATCCGGGCGTTCCACCTGCTGGAGGCCCTGGATTCGATGCACGAGCTGTTTGTGCGCTACGGAGGCCACCGCCAGGCCGCCGGGTGCACGCTGCCCGCCGATCGCGTGGAGGAGTTCCGCCGCCGCTTCGAGGACTACGCCCGCGCTCGCCTCACCGCCGACGATTTTATCCCCGAAATCCGAGTGGACGCCGATCTGCCCCTAGCCCAGATCACCGACGAGAACATGCGCTGGCTCGATCGCGCCGAGCCCTACGGCTTCGGCAACCCCGAGCCCGTGTTTGCCGCAACCGGCCTCAAACTCTCCAGCCAGCCCCGGGTGCTCAAGGAGAAACACCTGCGCCTCGCCCTCCGCCAGCAAGGCTCCAGCATCGCCGCCATGGGCTGGAACATGGGCCACCGCGCAGCAAGCCTCGAGCCAGGCGCCCTGCTCGACGCCGCCTTCACCGTCGAACCCGACGATTACGCGGGTGGATGGCGAATCGTGCTGCGCGACCTGGTTACGCGCTGAGAATCTGCTTCACCAGCGGCATGAACCGCTGCATATCGGGCATCTGGCCCAGCGTGATTCGCAGGTGGTTCGCTCCACGTCGTGCACGCGCTGGGCGGTGAGAGGAATCTTCACCGCAGGAGTGCTGGATCTCGGCCGTCCGGGCAACCGCCTCAAAGGCCGGCTCGGCCACCACCAGCGGGGTGTCCCGACCCGCAGAACACCAGGGTCGCCACGCGCAGCGGCTCGCCTCTGGTCTGATCCTGAATCGGGTGCGGGACGTAGACGGCGTCGAAATCGAGGCGGCCGAGGGCGGCGGCTTGGGCGCGGGCCGAGGTCCTGAATTCGTGAGTGGCGACGGCTACGGTGGGGAGGCCCAGGTTTTTGAGAAAAGCGAGATCGTGGTCGATGGCGACCGGGAAGGCGATCGACATCTGTTCGACGAATTGGCGGGTCTGGTCTGCGCCGTCCTGGGAGACGCCGATCACCCGCGCGTCCCGGGCGCGCCGGTTCAGGGAAGACGCGGGCGCTTTCTGGCCAGCTTGGAGCATCGTCAGCGAGCGGTTGCGCCGCCATCGACCACGAACGTCTGGCCAGTGACGAACGAGGCGTCGGGCGAAACCAGATAGAGCGCCATGCCGCCAACCTCCTCGGGCAGGCCGACGCGGGGGATTGGTTGCGTCTGCTCGAGGCGCTTGCGGTACTCTTCGTTCTTCCAGAAATACTTGCTGAAGTCGGTCTGGATCAGGCCGGGGGCGATGGCGTTGACGCGGACATTGTGGCGTCCGAACTCGATGGCCCAGATGCGGGTCATCATGATGAGGCCGGCC
>JACQDI010000080.1 GCA_016201195.1 Acidobacteriota bacterium
CTCGCACACAATGCGCATGGGGAGAGTTTAAAGATTCCACTCGGACTCGACCTCTATATGCCACTTTCGGAGGAGAACCCGCTCACCGCTGAAAAGATCGAACGGGGGAGGCGGTTGTTCAACGACCGCCGCCTCTCGCGCGACCAGTCAGTTTCCTGCGCCTCGTGTCACGCTCCCGAGCGCGTCTTCTCCGATGGCGGTCCCGTCGCCATCGGCGTTTTCGGCCGCAAGGGCAGCCGCAACGCCCCGGCTCTCATCAACCGCGGCTATGGCCGCTCGTTCTTCTGGGACGGCCGCGTTTCCACGCTCGAAGAGCAAGTTCTGAAACCGATCCAGGACCCCAATGAGATGGATCTGACTCTTGCCGAAGCCGCCGCTCGCGTAGGGCTTGCCCCTGACGAAATCTCCCGCGCCCTCGCCAGCTTTGTCCGTTCCATCCTCTCCGGCGACTCGCCTTACGACCGCTTCGTCAACGGCGACCGGAGCGTATTGACGCCCGAGCAGCAGTTGGGCCTCCAGCTCTTTCGCGGCAAAGGCAACTGCACCGCCTGCCACGTGGGGCCAAACCTCTCCGACGAGAAGCTGCATAATACGGGCGTGGCATTCTTAAGAGAGAGGCCCGACGGGAAACTCGCTGACCCCGGCGCGGGGCAGGGCAATTTCAAAACTCCGACGCTCCGGGAGGTAGCTCGGACCGCGCCCTACATGCACGATGGCAGTCTGGCAACTCTCGAAGACGTGGTCGAGTTCTACGACCGCGGCGGGCGTCCGAATCCGAAGCTTGATCCCGAGATCCACCCGCTCCATCTCACCCCTTCCGAAAAGCAGGCTCTCCTCGAGTTTCTGTCTGCGCTCTCGGGGCGAATACAGGACGGGGAATAACGTTCCGTAGCCTTTACCGCACCACCGCCTTGGCCAACCCGGCGTTGCCCGCGCTGTCGGACACTCGCAGGGTCACCAGGTGCTCGCCGGGCTTGAGCCTCTCCAGCACCACGCTGAATGTCTCCGACTTGGAATCGATGATTCCGTCATCGGAGTAGAGCGGGGACCACGGTCCGGCGTCCAGCGAGTATTCCGCGCGACGCAGCATGGAGGCGGCGTCGCGCGCGTCGAACTTTACCACCACCCGGTCGCCGGTTCGCTCCGTGCCGGCGTGCCGGACGAGCGGGGGCGTGTTGTCGATCAGGAAGGGGATGCTGATCATTTCCGTCTCGCGGGCTGAGCCCGGCGGATTGGAAGGCGAGTCGGACACTACTACTTTGACCTGGTAGACCCCGTCGGCCAGCGCGTCGGCGTCGAGCGTCAGGTAGTTCTCGGCCCAGTTGTCCTTGAGCAGTTTCCACTCATTTTCCCCCTCACCGCGGAAGCTGACCTGGGCGATCAGCTTGTCGCCGTCGGGATCCTCGGCCTGCCAGGAAATCGACGTGGCTTGCGATTGCGTGGGCGTGCGGCTCAAAACGGCGGTCTGCGTGCCGGGGTTCGTCGAGGTGGTCACGGCGCCGGTGTCGGTGACAGTGATGCTGAAGTCGGCCGTGCTCGACGTCGTAGGCGTCGTCGCGGCGGGCGGGGCCTGGCTCTTGCCAGTCGAGATCTGGGTTGGCATCACCGTGATGCTCTTGATGATCGGGGCCGAGTTCTGCGGCAGGTAGGCGAGTGAAGCGCTCTCCAGCACCGGGGCGCGGCCCTGGCCGCTGCGAAACTGGGCGCGCCACTGGATGTAGCGCGCGTTGGGACTGGGGACGGGCTCGCCCTCCGCGTTGCGCAGGGGCGCCGACCATTCGCTCCACGTGGAATCCGGCCGCGCCGAGTTGCCCGACCGCGTCGAGAACTCGATGCTCGCCCCCGGCGGCACTTGCGCCTTCCAGCTCAGCCGCCCCCAGCGGGCCACGGCGCCGGCATCGCGCACGGGCGCTTCATAACTGCCCGCGGCGGCCGGTCCATCCCCGAGCCGGTAGAGCTTGCCCAGGTTGCTGGTGGCGGCGAGCACGCTTCCGGCCAGCGGCACCAGCCGCGTGGTCTCCTCCTCGCTGGTCTGGGCGACGAGCGTCACCTGGCGGCCCGCCTCCAGCCGGTAAATGCGGCCGTGATCGTCGGTTGAGAACAGCAGGCCTCCGGCCTGGGGTACCAGCGCGTAGACGTTTTCTTCGTTCGAAGTCCAGAGGGTCTCGACCGTGTTGTCGGGCGCAATGCGCAGCAGGGCCGATTTCTGCACCCCGGCGAAGCTCGGCGCAGGAGGCGGGGCAGCGGGCGTGGCTTGCGGCGTTTGCGGCTTGGGCGCTTCCGGCTGGGGCTTGGGCAGCGGCGCACCTCCTTGCAAGGGCGTCGCCGTCACGGTGATGGACTGCGTTACCGGGCTGATGACCATGTCGGTCGTGCCCGCCGCGCCAGCCTGCGAAGCCTTTGAAGCCGCGCCCCCCATGGCTGCGGCGTAGATGGTCCCATC
>JACQDI010000432.1 GCA_016201195.1 Acidobacteriota bacterium
ATTGACGGCTCGGGCAAGTCCACCCAGTTGTCGCTGCTCAGCCAGTGGCTGCGATCACGCGGCTTCGGGGTGGTCTTCAGCGTGTGGAACTCCTCGCCGCTGGTGAGGGAAACCACGAGACGGGGTAAGAAGAAGGACATGTTCACCCCGACCACCTTCAGCCTGCTCCACGCCACCGATTTCGCGGACCGCGCCGAGCGGCACATCCTGCCCCCGCTGCGGGCGGGCAGCATCGTCTGCGCCGACCGCTACGCGTTCACTGCCTTCGCCCGGGACACGGCGCGCGGCGTGAGCCCCCGGTGGGTGCGCAACCTCTACCGCTTCGCCGTGCGCCCCACGCTGAACTTCTACTTCCGCGTGCCCCTGGACGTGGCGCTAGGACGCATCCTGGGGGGCCGCGATGCGCTTAAGTACTATGAAGCAGGTATGGACCTGCATTTGAGCCGCGACGTCGAGGAAAGCTTCCGCCTCTTCCAGGGGCGCATCATCGATGAATACGAAGCCATGATCGACGAGTTCGGCTTCCAGGTAATCGACGCCACCCTCTCCATCGAGGAGCAACAGACGCAGATCCGCGAGATCGTGGAGCGGGAACTGAAGCTGAGCCACTCGAACGGCCTGCTCAAAGCTCCTTGGAAGGGTTTTCTCGACGGCAACGCACTGCTCGCGTCGGGGGCGGGATGATGGCGACGGAAGCGCTCACATTTTACGACGAAGGCTTGCCGGGCATTGACACCGGCCCGCTGTGCGGCAAGCTGATCGTCATCGAGGGCCCGGATGGGGTGGGCCGCTCGACCCAGATCGGCTTGCTGCGGACGTGGCTGGAGCACAGCGGCCACGCGGTGATGGACACCGGCATGGCCCGCTCGGCCCTGGTCGGCAAGACCATCAAGCAGGTCAAGCAGGGCAACACGCTGGGCCCGCTGACCCTGACCTTGTTTTATGCCACCGACATCGCCGACCGGCTGGAGAACGAAATCATCCCGGCTCTGCGGGCCGGCTTCGTGGTGCTCACCGACCGCTACATCTACTCCTCCATCGCCCGCGCCGCCGCCCGGGGCAGCGACTCCGCCTGGATCCGCGGGGTGTTCGGCTTTGCCTTGAGACCTCACGCCATTTACTACATGCGCGCCGACGTAAAAGACCTTCTGCCTCGTGTGGTATACGCGCGTGGCGGCTTTGACTACTGGGAATCGGGCATGGACGTCCGCATGGGCAAGGACCTTTACGAGAGCTTCATGCGCTACCAGGCGAAGGTGATCCGCGCGCTCGACTCCATGGCCCAGAGGTATAACTTCGAAGTTATCGATGCCACCCGTACGCCGGAAAAGATTTTCCTGGATTTGAAGAAGCGCATCACCAAGCTGCTCGGAGGCAAAAAGAAAGCCGCCGCCAAACCCCCGGTCAAGGCCCGTCGCAAGCCGGCCGCCGCCCCGGCCCCCGCCGCAGCCCCGGCGCCGGCCGAGGAAGAAACCCTGGTCGCCGTCGAGGCATGAAACGCGTCCTCCTGTCGTGGAGCGGAGGAAAAGACAGCGCTTGGGCTTTGCACCTGTTGCGGCGGTCACCGGCAATCCGGATCGAGGCGCTGCTCACCACTTTCAATGAAGCGTTCGATCGCGTGGCGATGCATGCCGTCCGGCGGACGCTGATCGAGGCCCAGGCCGAAAGCGCCGGCATTCCCTTGTGGACCGTGCCCCTGCCCTGGCCGTGCTCGAACAGCGAGTACGAGAGCCGCATGGCGGAAGCGTGTGGCCGCGCCGTCGCGCTCGGCTTGACCGGCGTCGTCTTCGGCGACCTCTACCTCACCGACATCCGGCAATATCGAGAGCGCCAGCTCCAGGGGACCGGCCTGGAGCCCATGTTCCCGCTCTGGCAGATCCCCACCGGCGAGCTGGCCCGGGAGATGATCAGCGCCGGGTTGCGCGCCAGGCTGACCTGCGTTGACCCGCGCTTGCTGCCGCGGGATTTTGCCGGGCGCGAGTTTGACGTCCGCCTGCTCGAGGACTTGCCCGCCGGTGTGGATCCGTGCGGGGAAAACGGCGAGTTCCATACCTACGTCTACGATGGACCGATGTTACAAAAGCCCATTCCGGTCGAGGTTGGAGCGATACTGGAACGGGACGGTTTTGTGTTCGCTGACCTGCTGGGGGCATAAAGTTAAGACCATGAAACGGCTGATGCTCAGTCTGGCCGCCGTGGTGGCCGTGGCGCTTGCGCCGCAGAGCGGCGACTTCGCCCCGCTGCGCGTCGTCGAGCGTTCCGAGCCGATCCAGGCCGGGCCGGACGGCTGGCTTTCTGAGCAGCGTGCCGCCGAGATCGAAGACACCCTGGCCGACCTGGCTCGCTCGCTAACCGCCGCGCAACCCCTGCCACCCGGTTTGATTCATCCCGATTTTCGCGGCACGCCGCTCGGGCCCTCCCAAGAGAAGCTCGTGCGAAGCAAGGGGGGGCTGGAGGTGTTTGGAGGCGCGCCCTCCCGAGATTTCACCATCACAGCAGCGGGCTTCGAAGCGGAGTTGCGCGCCCTGCTCGCTGGCTTCGCCGTCGTCGATTGGGCCAAGTTCAAGGTAACCGGCATCGAGGGGACCCGCACGCAGGTCCTGTTTCAAATCGCGGGAAGCGCCGCAGACCGCTCGCGCCGGCAGATTCGCGTGGAGTGGAGCTGCGAGTGGCGCAAGGGCGCGGAGGGAAAGTGGCAACTGGCAAGGCTCGAGAGCGGGCCGATCAGCCGCAGCGCCGGCCGGGGTCCCCTGTTCACCGACGTCTCGGAGGCGGCCCTCGGATCGAATCCCTCCTATCGGG
>JACQDI010000433.1 GCA_016201195.1 Acidobacteriota bacterium
CTCAACACCCCCTGGTCTCCCCGATTATACGCCATAGTGGCGCATCAATTCTTTTGCGCCAGCAAGACCAGGCTTTGGCCCCACGGAAAGTTTCCGCCTCTTGCGATCCACCACTTCTCGACCGCCAGGGGCAGGTAGAGCAGGTGATCGAGAGGGGCGGGGACGAGCTGGACGCCGCTGGCGGGCGGTTGCCGCAGCAGCGGCTCCCAGACGCGAAACTTCAGGAAGGCTACCGGGGTCAGGAAAAAATTCGCGTAGCTGAGGCGCAGAATGCGGAGGTTCGACGCACGGGCGAGCTGCTGCAGCCGCCCGCGGCTGAAGCGTTGCCGCTCCCATACATATTGGGAGTGACGGCTGCGGAACACCTCGAGGGCCGCGGTCCGCAGCAGCAGCAAGCCCTGGGGGCGCAGCACCCGTACCAGCTCGGCAAAGGCGGCCTGCTCCTGGCCCGGCGGGAAGTGAGGCAGCACGTCAAGGTTGAGCACCAGATCGAAGGCGCGATCCGGGAAAGGCAGCGAGGCGATACTCGCCTGCGCCGGATAGGGCACGCCGCGCCGGCGACAACAGCGGATCGCCTCCGGCTCGAGATCCACCGTAAAAACCGGGACGCCGTAGCGTTTCTGGAAGACGGCGGCGAAATGTCCCGTCCCACAGCCCGCTTCGAGCACGCGGCCGATTCCGTTCATCAGCGGATCGAGCAGGGCGAAGGTGAGGCCCCGCATGCCGCGGAACCACCACAGGGATTCCTCCGCCTCGGCGATATTGGCGATTTCCTGGGGATTGATGGGGCTTTTCGACAAAAGGGTATTCTCCCACAACCGTTCCGCCGATGAATAGAAGGAATGTGGCGCGCGCGGCTCGATCCGCGAAAAGGAGTGTTCGCGCTGGGCGTGGTCGCTGGGGCAGCGGCGTTGCTGGTGCGGTCCCTCCGGCCGCACCCCATCGGGTTGGTGGCGGCGACGACGGCCCTGTTAGCGGGGTTGGCGGCGGTGGTGTGTGGGCGCGCCGCCCTTCGTTCGGCCGGAGCCGAGCGGCTGTCTTGGGCGTTTCTCAGCGCAGGAGCCACGCTGACTTTCTTGGCCCAGGCTCTGCTCCTTCTTGCCCGGTGGCAAGGGATCTTGCTGACCAACACCACCCCGGTCCTCTACGCGCTCTGGGCCACACTTTACTACTTTGTCTTTGTTGGCTTCTACCTGACCGCCTTTCTCAGGCCACACCAGCATCCCGCTCTCTCGGTGCGCCCGCCGGTGATCCTCGATACCCTGTTGCTGGGTCTGCTGCTGCTCTTCCAACACTTTTATTTTTCGGCCGAATATCGCTGGAGCTCCGGCGGTCTTGACCGGAGGCTCCCCGGAGCCGCTCTGGCCGTGTTATTGGGGGCAGGAGGAGGCGTGCTTCTGCTATGCTGCCGCCGCCGGGCGATGGACGCGCGGTGGCGCCGCATCTACGCGCGCCTGTCGACGGCCGTGGTCTGCCAGGCGGCCAGTGAAGCCATCGCCCTGCTGGTGCGGGGCCCGCGCGGCGCCATCCCCTCGCAATTTCACCCTTGGATGACCCTGGCCGACGCGCTGGAAATGCTCGCCTTTGCCCTGCTGGTGCTGGCGGCCGAACCGCCCACGCCCGGCCCCCGCCCCCCAGCGCCTCGCGGCGAGCCGGGGATCACCTCCATCTGGCGCGAACTCTCCGCCCCTTCCTTGGTCCTGCTGGGCCTGCTGGGGATTCCGCTGGTGGGCCGTTTCTGGTCGGCCTCTTCGCGCCTCTCCGCCGAGGCCGCCCGCTTGGGCAACACGACGCTGCTGGTAGTGCTGGGCGTTTACGTCCTGCTGGTCCTGGTACGCCAGTTGCTGGTCCAGATGGAGAACCGCGGCCTGACACTGGATTTGCGACAGGAGTCCTTGCGCCTGCACCTGCTGCTCGACAACATTCCGGAAGCAGTGGTGATCGAGGACCTTGACGGCCGTGTATTGTTCAGCAATGACCGGTTCCTGGAACTGTTCGGCTTGGGCCGGTCGCAACTGCCCGGCTTGCCCCTGAACGACTGCGTTCATCCTGAAGACCGGGCCCTGCGCCTCGAGCGGCGTAGTTCGGAGGGCGCCTCCCACCTGGAGTTCCGCGGCGTGCGGCCGGATGGAACAGTGTTCCTGCTCGAAAGCACGATGGCGCCCGTCCGGCCGGGTGGCCTGACGCTGGGCTATCAGTCGGTGATCCGCGACATCACCGAGCGGCGCAAGGCGGAGGAAAAGCAGCGCGAGCTGGCCCAGCGGCTGGAATTTCTGGTCTCCCAGATGCCGCTGGCCTGCATCGTCTTCGACCTGGATTTCCGGATCGTGGAATGGAACAGCAGCGCCTCCCGCATCTTCGGCTACAGCGCCGAAGAAGCCCTGGGCCGCAACGGCCTCGATCTTCTGGTGGCGCCCGAAGAGCGGCCGTCCATGATCGCCCTGTTCAGGGAGCTGTCGCGCACCCAGGCCCCCAGCCATCGGGTGATTCAGAGCCTGACCAAGACTCGGGGCTCGATCGAGTGCGAGTGGTGGAACACGTCCCTGGTGGACGAGACCGGACGCGTGGTGGCGGTGGCCTGCATGACGCAGGACGTCACCGAGCGCCGCAGCCTCGAGGCGCAATTGCGGCATTCCCAGAAAATGGACGCGGTGGGCAAGCTGGCAGGCGGCGTAGCCCACGACTTCAACAACCTGCTGACGGTGATCCAGGGCAATGTCTCCCTGGCCTTAATGCGCCTGGATGCCGGCCACCGGTCGGTGCGCGGCCTGCGCGATGCGGAGAAAGCGGCCCAGCGGGCTGCCGAGCTGGTGCAGCAACTTCTGAGCTTCGGCCGCAAGGCGCCGGGCAGACCGCGCCCCATGAGCCTGAACGCCTGCATGCGGGAAAC
>JACQDI010000434.1 GCA_016201195.1 Acidobacteriota bacterium
CCCCCCGCATTGTCGCCGGGCGCTTCCGGCTTTGGCCCTTTTCTTCTAGTTGACTCAGTCGCAGGGGTTCTTAGTAGCCTGAACCCCGATTTTAACCGCACCGCCCGATAACGCCAGGTCGATGTGGATCGTTTTGTTAGCACCAAAGGCCCCCACATCTACTCTTGGATTCCGGGTCCCGCTCGAGCAATTGCTGCAACTGACGCTCGGAGTACCCTTCGGAGAAGGGGTTGCCTGGGCGTTGGATCTCAAGCTGGCACTGGTAACTGTCACGGTGGCGGCGAGCCCCGTACTCCCGGAGAGCGAATACACCAGCCCGGTCTCTCCAGCCGGGTTGACCGCACAATAACAGGACTTGAACGTGAGCGTGCTGCCATCGCTCAGTAGCTTCGTACTAGGGCTGTCAGAACATTCCGTCGCTGCGTAGGCCGGGACGCCGGACAGAACAAACGCCAGCGTGGCAACCGGAATGACCAGGGTTGCAAGAATCTTTCTCATTGTCTTCTCCTTTTTTCTCCACGTGTGTTTTGTTGGCGGCTCGTCTCTCTGTCAAAGCCTCAAGATCCGCCACTGGTGTCCCGAGGCGAATTGAACAAGGGGACACAAAGAGTTCTGGCCACCTGGCCAATCGTAGTGCGCGCGCATCTCTCGTTCAATTCACCAAGAGACATAACTTCAGTACACCGCGTCGTATGACTCTTCTCTCTGTGTGTTATTTCGCTCCGAGGCCCCCGGAATAGCGAGCCAGCCGAGTTTGTTTCCTATCTTCTCCTGCCGCTGGTTAGGAACGAGCGGCGCCCGAATCGGGGCAACTAGAGTGCCAAGCCTTAACTTGTCGATTCTGCTACCTTCTTTCACTCGTAAGATTTTGCTATCCCCTGCAGATCTTACACAGCCCACGTAAATTTTGCCGACCCGGCTCCATTCCCGTTCCACCACCCACACGCCGCCGATCATGCAGGAGTAATGGCCGCTCAGGCTGCTCGTCACTGGTTACTTGCCACTTGGGGTGTCTTGGTGTCTCGGCGGCTAAGTGAGTTCAAAGAGGATGAGCACCCAGCGAATTGTCTTGGGAAGACATTGTCTTGGGAAGACTAGAAAGAGTCACGGTTCTACTCTACAATGGTGCCCGGTTTTGTCCAGCTTGCTTATCCACAACTATCGAGTTTGCCGCTCCAGATAGTATAGATGCTATGCCCAGGATTTCCACTTTGGCGTCCCGGATGCGCACAGCATACACCCACCCGTCGCGGCCGCGGCCAGGTTTTTTTGAGGTGTTTTTCGTACCGCATCGTTTCAGTACCTCTGAGACAGTGGGCCGTACCCCTTCCGGGGCAGAGCCGGGCCGCGCGCGTGGCTCCGTTGGATCCCCTCAAGGGGTGACCTTGACTAGTAGGTTGACCTTGTCCCGTTTCTGCCACTGACCAATTGGTTGACAGCTTAGGCTGCACGCAAGTCCCCACACATCGTGGAACGTTAACAAAGGCAACAGGAGTTTAACCCTGTCTGGTCAAAACTAGGCCGATTCTGCACTCGTGGTTTTGCATCGCCAGCCGCTCCTGCTCGCGGTAGGCGCTGTTGCGGCGGGCGAGTTCCTCGAAGTCGACCTGGTGGGCGTCGAACTCGGGGCCTTCCACGCAAGCGAAACGGACCTTGCCGCCGACGGTGACCCGGCAGCCGCCGCACATCCCGGTACCGTCGACCATGATGGGGTTCAGGCTGGCGAAGGTGCGCACTCCCCATGCCCGCGTCAGCTCGGCCGCTGCGCGCATCATGGGGATCGGCCCGATGACGTGGATCATGCCGGCCCGGCGGAACTCAGCTTCCCGGCTGCGCAGCAGGTCGACCACAGTGCCGTGGAAGCCGGCTGAACCATCGTCGGTCGACCAGCAAACCTCGTCGGCCGCGGCATGCAGCTCGGCGTCGAGAA
This sequence comes from Acidobacteriota bacterium, assembly GCA_016201195.1. Classification (GTDB taxonomy): domain Bacteria; phylum Acidobacteriota; class Terriglobia; order Bryobacterales; family JACQDG01; genus JACQDI01. The sequence continues at coordinate 1,931 of JACQDI010000434.1, forward strand.
TGATCTGGGAGCGGGAGCGCGCGCCGCAGACGGCGGTGACGTGGTTGCCGACGCGGCGCAGGGCGGCGGCCACCGGCAGCAGCTCGGCTACCCCCACGCCTCCGCCCACGCACACCACGCGGCCGAACACGCCAATGGTGGCTGGCTCGCCCAGGGGGCCAACCAGGTCGGTGAACGCCTCGCCGGGTTCGCGCGAGATGGTGAGCCGGCTGGTCCTGCCGACCCCCTGAACCACGAGGAGGATCGTCCCGCGCGCGGCGTCGCCGTCGACAATGGTGAGCGGGATCCGCTCACTGTCGTCAGTGGGCCGGATGATAACGAACTGGCCCGGCTTCCACCGGCGGGCGATGCGCGGCGCTTCCACCTCCAGCCAGGCCACCTCGGGGGCGAGCATCACTTTGTGGAAGATGCGGTTCATCGGCCCTCCTGCAGTGCCCGGTCAATGGCTTCCGCCGCGGCGCGGCCGTCGCGCATGGCTAGGATCACGGTCGAGCCGCCACGCACCACGTCGCCGCCGGCAAAAACGCGCGGCAGGCTGGTCTGGCCCCGGTCATCGATCACGATCTTGCCCCGGTTGGTGATCAACTGGGGTGTGGCCCGCTGCAAGGTGGGGTTGGGGCTCTGGCCAATCGCGGCTACCACCGTGTCGACCGGGACGCGGTACTCCGAGCCGGGGATGGGGATGGGCGAGGGCCGGCCGGTTTCGTCGGGCTCTCCCAACCGCATGCGGATGCACTCCATCTCACGGACGGCCCCTGTCTCATCCCCAAGCAGCCGCACCGGCGCGGCGAGAAACTCGAAGTGCACGCCTTCCTCTTCGGCACGGTCAATCTCTTCGAGGCGCGCGCGCAGCTCGGCCCGCCCGCGGCGGAACAGGATCGTGGTTTCGCTCCCCAATCGCCGCGCCCAGCGGGCCGCATCCATCGCCGAGTTCCCGCCGCCTACCACCAGCGTGCGTTTTCCCACTCGCACCGGGGTGCCGGAGTGCGGGAAATCGTAGGCGCGCATCAGGTTCAGGCGCGTCAAAAACTCGTTGGCCGTGTAGACGCCGATCAGGTTCTCGCCGGGGATCTTCATCAAGTGGGGCAGGCCGGCTCCGGTACCTACGAACACGGCCGAGTAGCCTTCTTCGAAAAGCTCGTCGAGCGAGGCGGTCTTGCCCACAATGAAGTTGTTGCAAAACTCCACACCCATCGCGCGGAGCCGGTCGATCTCCTGTCGGAGAATCTCTCGGGGCAGGCGGAACGGCGGGATCCCGTAGGCCAGCACGCCCCCAAGCTCATGGAGCGCTTCAAAGATGGTCACCTGATAGCCCTTGCGAACCAGGTCGTAGGCGGCGATCAGGGAGGCCGGACCGCTGCCGACCAGGGCCACCTTCCGTCCATTCGGCTCGGCGTGAAGGCCGTTGCCGCATTGGCTGGCGTAATCGGCCGCAAACCGCTCCAGCGCCCCGACGGCCACCGGCTTCAGCTTCCGGCCCAGCAGGCAGGCTTTCTCACAATACAGCTCGCACTGGCACACGCGCCCGCAGACGCCCGGGAAAGGGTTCTGCTCGGAGATTCTTTCGAGCGCGCCCTCGAAGTCACCCTCGATCATCCGCGCGATAAAGCTCTTGATGTCGATGTGCAGCGGGCAGGCCTCGATGCACTTCGGATCCTTGCAGTCCAGGCAGCGGCGCGCCTCCATCTGCGCTTGTTTCAGGGTGAAGCCCAGAGAGACCTCGCCGCAGCCTTGAGTGCGGCTCTGGGGGTCGCGGAGCGGTAGTTCCTGACGGGGTGCTTTGGGGGTTCGCTTGGGTCCGGTTTGCGGCATTAGCGCGCTCCCAGCGCCGCGGCAGCTCCAGCCAGTTCCTCTCCCAGGGCGATGTACTTCTCGTAATTCTCATCGTCCAGAGTCGCCGAGAGCCGGTCCAGCTCGGCGATGTCCTCGGGGCTCAGGATCTGGCGGGCCAACTCGAGGACGGTTTCATTCTCCTCGCGAATATGCTCCCGCATCAGCGCGGCGTAAACCAAACCCTCCGAGTAGATGAACGAGCGGGCGCGGCTCTCGCCTTGCAGGGCGGCGGGCAGGTTTTCCTCGATGGCCGCCAAATGCATGTGGCCCGTCCGATGCTCGCTGACGAACGAGCGGGCCGCCCCGCTCAACCCCTTGCGTTTCAGCACCGGAAACAGCACCTTCTCTTCCTTCTCGTGGTGGAGGCCGTCGGCAAAATACCCCAGGAAATCGAGGGTTTTATTCAGCACGGGCAGGGAGGCGGGGTCGTTTTCCAACCGAGCCAGCGCCCATTCCATGGTGTTGATCACTCCTTCAATGACCTCGTGTTCGTCCAGCAGCACCTGGACTGGATGGATTCGGCTCATGTTCCGCCTCCTGGACATGCCTTTGCAATTCGGAAACCAGACTTCAGAGATCTTCTTTTCTTTGGTTTACGGGCTAGAGCCAACCGCCCCTGGGGCTTTTGCCCCCATTTCGCAGTGCTTTGGGTATAATCCGGCCATGGTGCAAAGACTATTGTTAGCCGGGCTCCTATTGAGCGGAAGTGCGATCTTGCAGTTGAGCGGCCAACAGGCCGGAGTGGGCAGTATCAAGCGGGTCGATCCGGCTCTGGACAAGCTGGCGCCGGGCGCGGCCAAGATCGAGAAGCTGGCCGGCAATTTTCAGTTCACCGAGGGGCCGATCTGGATTGCCGAGGGCGGCGGGTACCTGCTGTTCAGCGACATCCCCGCCAACGCCATCCGGAAATGGACCTCGGACGGCCAGGTTTCTGTCTTCCGGCAGCCGGTGTTTCCGGGCTCATTCCCGCCGGGGCAGTTCATCGGCTCGAACGGGCTGACGCTGGACGCACAGGGCCGCCTGGTCGCCTGCGAGCACGGTAACCGCCGCATGACGCGCACCGAGAAGAACGGCTCGATCACCGTGCTCGCTGACAAGTTCGAGGGCAAGCGGCTGAACAGCCCCAACGACGCGGTGTTCAAGAAAAACGGCGACCTGTATTTCACCGACCCGCCCTATGGGTTTCTCAAGCAGGACGATGATCCGGCCAAGGAGCTGAAGTTCAACGGCGTGTTCCGGCTCACCCCAGCCGGCAAGCTCGACCTGCTCGTGAGGGACATGTCCCGCCCCAACGGTCTGGGGTTTTCCCCGGACGAGAAGAAACTCTACCTCGCCAACTCCGACCCCAACCGCAAGGTGTGGATGGTCTACGACGTGAAGGCCGACGGCTCCCTCGCCAATGGGAAAGTATTCGCGGACGTCACCAAGGAGACGGCGGATGGTCTTCCCGACGGCATGAAGCTTGATACCCAGGGGAACCTTTACTGCACCGGCCCGGGCGGGATCTGGGTGTTTTCGCCGCAGGGCAAGCACCTGGGGACGATCGCTCCGCCGGAAACTCCGGCCAACTGCCACTGGGGCGACGCCGACGGCAAGACCCTTTACATGACCGCGCGCACCGGCCTCTACCGCGTGAAGCTGAACGTGAAGGGCATCCGGCCGTAGGGCAAGCCGACCCCGCCGGAGCCGCCCGAGGGGCCGCGCTACGTGTGTTAAGATAGTACCTGGAGGGGCGATCATGAAGGGCAACCCGAAAGTTCTCAGGTTCCTTAACGAAGCGCTGAAAGCGGAGCTGACCGCCATCAACCAGTATTTCCTGCACTCCTCCATGTGCAAGAACTGGGGCTACCATCGGCTGGCCAAGAAGCAGAAGGAAGAATCGATCGAGGAGATGAAGCACGCCGAGAGGCTGCTCGACCGGATCCTGTTTCTGGAAGGCCAGCCCAACATGACCGACCTGTTTCCCATCAAGGTCGGCGCCAACGTCAAGCAGCAGTTGGAGAACGACCTGGCCCTGGAGATGGACGCCATCTCCCGCCTCAATGCCGCCACCAAAACCGCCGTGGAAGCCGGCGACAACGCCTCCCGCGAACTGTTCGAGGACATCCTGGTCGACGAAGAAGAACACGTCGACGACCTGGAGGCCCAACTGGGTATGATCAAAGAGATCGGCCTCGAGCTGTATCTTTCGCAGCAGATGCACGAGTAAGCCTGATTGGACCGTCCCGGCGCCAACACACCTGGCACGCCGAGTGTGTTTGTGGTTCAATCGTACTCCGGAACGATGCTGCGGGTTCTCATTCTGACCCTCCTGGGCGCGAGTGTGGGTCGCCCGGCAACGCTCAGCGGGCATGTGTTTCGGGAGGCCGATGGATCCCCGCCGCGGCGGCCGCTGACCATCGAGCTGTCACAGAAAGGGAAGGTCAAATACCGCCGGACGACCGCAGCCGACGGCGCGTTCCAGTTTCCAAGGGTCGCCGCGGGGCGCTACTTCATCACGCCGCGGTTTCGTGATTTTGCGTTCGTGCAGGACCTGGTGATCGTCTCCGGCGACGGACCGAACTTCACCGCGATCATGCTCCCCCGGCGGCGAGCAGGAACCGCCCAGTTCGGCACAGTTTCGGTCGACCAGCTCGCCAGCCGCACCCCGAGGGCGGTGAAAAAGCTCAAGGAGGCGGGCCGGCGCGTGGCCGCAGGCGACCTCTCCGGCGCGGTGGAGCGCTACGAGCAGGTGCTCGCCTCCAGCCCCTCGGCCGAGCTGTACGACGCCGTAGCCTTGCTCTATCTGCGGCAGAACCGCAAAGAGCAGGCCTACCAGGCATTCGAGAAGGCGATCGCGCAGGATCCGAAGTTTCTGTTCTCCTACTCCCACCTCGCGTCGGTCTACGCGGAGGACGGTCGCTACAAAGAGCTGGCGGAGGTGGCTGCGCGAGCGCTCCAGATCGAGCCCCGGTGGGCCACCGCGCACTTGCAGTTGGGCGAGGCGCAGTTGCGGTTGGGCGATCTGGAGTCAGCCGCGCAGCACGCGCGCACCGCCGCCGGCCTGGTCCAGGATAAGGCCCCGGATCCGCACTTGCTGCTGGCCAAGGTCGGCTGGAAACGCCATGATTGCAGCCAGGTCCGCGAACACATCCACCGCTACCTGGCACTCTACACGACGGGCCGGGAATTGTCCGAGGGCCGGCAGGTGCTGGCGGCGCTTGAAAGCTGCGCGCCCCGCTAGCGATTTGTGGGGCGGCCTCTCAGGCCGCGAGCCGGCTTCAGCCGGCCAGGGGCGGGTTTCAGCGCACCGGGGACTTTAGTCCCCGCGCACAGAAATGCTACCGTTCCCGCACCTCGTTGCGAGCCAGCTTTCTCGCCTCCCGAGCGTCCTCCAGATCCTGCTCCCCCTGAGCGCGCACGCGAAGAAATGGCGCATCGTAATGAAGAACACCCCTCGTGCAGTAGCGTGCAAGCCAGGGGTCACACACGATGCTGCGCCGCCAGCCCCTCTGTATCGCCTTCTTTTTTCTGAACTTGAAGCGGAGTCGAATGCGCCCTCAGTCCTCGGCATGAGGCGGTGTAGGAAGTTTTTACCCGGCTTCAGCGGCGCACCCAGATGGGCGAGCTCCACGCGAGCTGCCCATCCTGTTGCGCCAGCCGCCGCCCGGTTTTGGCCATCGCTTGCATCATCTTGTTGGGCCAAACCGTGCCCGCGTATCACGAATTCCAGTCAGTAGCGTCGCCGCATATCAGCAAGCGACCCGCGGGCAACTGATCGGAAGCGATGCGTCCCGAAGGACTTAGCGTCAAACCCGTGGCTGCCGCCGCACGAAGCGCTCCGTCGCTGACAAACAGCTGGCCGCCGAAGATCCACACCACTGCTCGGTCGGGATCGAGAGAGAAACGAGAGCCTTTAGGTGTGCCGACGAAGTCCATTATCTTGGCCGCAACGTCGACGGCTGCGTCGTGGTTGGCGAAGTCCAATACGCTGTACTCGAGAATTCTCTCTGGCATCTGACCCCACCTCCAACCCATTCACAACGGCGCCTCGCTCGTCTAACGTCATGGCGATAAGCGGCGGGCAAGGCCCAGTCCGCTTCATCGCCGGTTAGACGTGCTTTGGTAACATCACTCGGCTCGAGCAAAGCGGACTCGTGTCTCTGTAACGACAACAAAATGATCCGAAAGTCGGTCAGGATAGCGAGCCAGCAATCGGCCAAGCACATCAATCTTCCTGGTGGCTCGTTCGTCGTCAAGGCGGAGAAGGACGACGCCACGAAGTCGCTGCCGTTGCCGATAGACTTTCTCCCCAAAGTCTTTGTCGTTCGTGATCAGAATCCGGCTCTCGTCAAAGGCCTTGCGGATGATATCATCGTCGTCCATCCCACGGGCTTCTTCGTATACTGAAAAGACATCGTGTTGCTGCTCCCGTAACCACCGGGCGACGACCGGGCCGGTGCATTCATCTACCAGAAAGCGCATCCCTCTAAGGGTTCTCAGCCGTCAAGGGCAGGAACGACGTGTTTTCCAGAGATCTGGTTGCAAACAGCAAACAGGCGCGAAGATCCTCAGGGGTGAGCCCTTGGTATTCCTCAAAAATTTCAGTGGCTGTAGCCCCGTGCGCCAAGAGACCGAGGATGTAGTCAACCGTCAGCCGCGTTCCCTTGATCACCGGCTTTCCCGCCATGACGTTGCGGTTGAACGTAATCCGTCCCAAGAGTTGTTCATCAGTCATGGCCATCGCCTCCTCTTATCATCATACGCCCAACCTGAACCGCCGGGTGGGCGCAGCCGGCGTCACTCAGATGTCCCGGCTGGGCGGGATAAACACGCTGCTCTCCTTGCCCACGGCCTTCCGCAGCCGGTCCATGCGCACCCGCGATTGAACCAAGGCTTGCCAGCGAGTCAATCGAGAGAAACGGCTCCGCTTCCTGGAAGACAGCGCCTGCTCGGAGCCCAACCAAGCTCTTTTCCCTCCGCTAGGCTTGAAAAATTTCTTTGGGATCCGAAATATTGACAATTTGGGAAGGCCAAGTACCCGACACCAGCTCTGGCCGTCGCTTGCAGCACCTTGTTGTCAGGCGAAACAGTCGTCATCCTCTGGACATAAACTAGCTTCGGCCCCGGAGACAGTGAGCTATCGCCAGAAGAACAACACCGAACCCGCACAGCGCAATATGCACGGAAGGGCCCGGCCGATGCGGATGTGAAAACCAGTAGCCGACCTCGGCGACAGCAACGAGTGCGCCTGCCACGGCAGCGGCGATCGCCAGAAGTTGGGCGGCTTTGTTGAGGTTCATTGGTAGTGGTCCTTAGCGATCATCAGGCTCCGGCGCAGCTTCTGCTTCCGCTCGCGCTCGGCGGTAACGGGTGAGCGCGGCCTGCGTTTGTGTCCAGAGAAATGCTTCGGTGGAGGCCGGTTCTCGGTTGACCGCTCCGGGCTCGATTGGGCCTTCGTCCCCGATCCGTCGATAAGCCAAGGCTGCGAAGGTCGGATTTTGCGAACAGAGTCACGGGAGGCCGGTGGATCAGCCTCTGGGGAGTTAGCTGGTCACAGACCTTCTGAGGACAAAATGCACCGGGAAGGTGACAGGCCTCGTAGAATGAAGG
>JACQDI010000417.1 GCA_016201195.1 Acidobacteriota bacterium
CAATGGCCGATGTGATCCACGAGGCTCGCCAGGGCCGGTTGGTGGTATTGGAGGGGATGGGCGCGCCTGTTGAGAAGAGCCGCAGCCTGCCCAGCCGGTTGTGGGTGACCTTGGGCGGGGAAGGGCAGCCGGCGTCGGAGGTGGAACAGGGTGCTCCGCCAGGTACGGTGGTGGTACTCAAGGGCCCGGGGGCCCTGGGCACGCCGCGACGTCCGACCCGGGTGCGCGAGTGGCTGGAAGAGATCCGCCAGTGGCGAACGGTGGCAGGGGTGGGCGAGCTGCCGCCCTGGCTCGCGCCCTTGGCCCACGTCACGCTGAATGAGGAGCAGGTGGATGCGGTCGTCGCCGAGGCTCGCGGGGTCCAGCCCGAGCCGCTGCCGCCGGTGCCCGGGGTTCCGTCCCACTGGGGCCTGCGGGGGCTGGCGCTGGCGGGGGTATTGGCCGCCGGGTCGTGGCTGTGGCTCTGGAATACCCATGGCGAGGCGACCAACTGGCGCTGGCTCCAACTGGTTCCCGGGGCGCTCACGATTCTGGCTCTCGCGGCGGCGGCCTTTCCCTGGCTTCGGGATGTGGCCGCGGGCCGCGAGATGCCTGTGACCGGATCCTACGCCCGCGCGCTGGCCCGGTGGTCGCGTTTGCCGCGGGCAGCGACGGCGATCTTCCTGCTGCTGTGCGCCGCGCTGGCGGCGGGGTGGCTGCGCGGGCGCTATGTTCCTTCCACGTTCCTGGTGGTCTATGAGGCGGCCGGGGTGATCGCCGACGGCCGGGATCTGGGCGCTTGCAAGGCCGAGGAGCCGTGCACGCTGATCGTGCCCCGCAACGCCCACCTGCATTTCGAGGGCGCCGAGGGCGCCTGCGACGTGGCCCTGGAGGCCGGCCCCGGCCTCATCGTCATCGACATGCAGAATGAGGCCTGCGAGCCTTACCCGGGCACGGAAACCGAGACCAGCCCGCGCGGGTAGCGGTCAACCAAAAGCGCACGCAAAGACGCAAAGCTCGCAAAGGACGCAAGGAAACCTCTGCGCGCGCGATGTTAGCGATCTTGCCGGCGAGCACGGCAGGAATAACGAGGATGCCGTGACGCTCACCGAGCAGGATGTCTCCGGGGGGGACCGTCACGCTGCCGATGCGCACGGGGACCTGGTAATCCCGCTGAGGCGCTCCTCGATGTAAGCCGGCATCCGGCGCGCCGGCTGCGCCCAGGCAGCGGGCGAAAACAGCAAAACCAGCGCATATTTCATGGAAGACCTCCGGAAGATCGTTTACAATACCACGGCATGAAGACCTTCCTGTTAGCGATAGTCCTGGCGGCGCCGGCGCTGGCCGGGGAGCCGCTCGCAACGCGAATCGCCCACACCGATCCTTCGAAGTATCGGAGCGCGCCGCGCATCCACGGTGGGGCGGGCGAGCTTCGCTTTATGGGCCTTTTCGACAGCAAGACGCTGGAGACGAACCTGATCTTCCTGCACCGCGGCGTGCTGCCGCCGGGCGGCGGCATCGGCCATCACTTCCATCACCAGATGGAAGAGATGTTCGTCATCTTCGACAACGCGGCCCAGTTCACCATCGACGGCCGCACGTCGCTGCTCGAAGGCCCGGCCGGAGCGCCGTGCAAGATGGGGCACTCCCACGCCATTTACAACCACACCGACAAGCCCACGCAGTGGATGAACATCGCCGTGGGCAGTGTGCGCGGCCGCTATGACGCCGAGGACCTGGGCGACGACCGGGTCGGTGTCACCATCGACCCCAAGCCCGTCTTCACCCACATGCGCCTGGACTCCAAGCTGCTCCGGCCGGTCACCGCGTCACACGGCGGCAAAGGCACCGTGCGCTACCGGCGCGCGTTGCGCCCGGAAATGTTCCGCACCAACTGGGGCTATGTGGATCACCTCGTCATCCCGCCGGGGGCTTCCGAGGGCCTGCACCGTCACGATTTCATGGAGGAGTTCTACTACGTGATCAACGGCCACGGGCAGGTAACCGTGGACAAGGAAACCGCCGAGATCGGCCCGGGCGACGCAGTGCCCGTCCGGTTGCGCGAGGCCCATGGGTTCTACAACCACGCCCAGCAGGACCTGGAGCTGATGGTCGTCGGGATTACGTTGGAAAAGGGGAAGTTCGACACGACCGACCTGGGGGACAGCATGGCCGGTGGGAAGTAGCATCGCGGATCTTCCAATGTAGTGATTCCAAAGAAGATCACCTTTTAGGGGCCGAAAGGCTTTGTCGAAGTCAGGAGTGCCTTGGCCGGAGGCCAGATTTTCCCGAGGGTAGAGCGGCGAGGGTCAGCAAGGTTCTTTTGGCGTCTGTCCCACCGAGGAAGAGCCGGCGACGATGGATCGACATGGCCGCACAGGGACCCGGCCCCGACTGTCAGGATTCGTACTGATCGATGTGCCCGCTAACCTACGTGGATACAGTGGATTACATGGAAGAGTACTATTGACTCCCGTGGTCCCTGGTGATAGCGTCAAGGGCGCAGCCCAATTGAGGTGACCTCGTCATGAACCGGAGAATGCAGGTAGGCCTGCTAGTTGCGTGTCTTGCAGTATGGTCCGAGGCAGGGGTGCTGGCTCAGACTGCCCCCGAAGTCAGCGGGGACATCCACCACGATGTCTCCCCGCCCCTGCGAGAGATCGCTCCGCTTCCGCCCAAGGCTGACGGCCACCGGGAGAGGCCACTGCTACTGACGCACCCCGGCCGGCCCGTGACCAACCAGCAGGACCCGGTCGTGCAGACCTCCGCCGGCCCGCTGGTGGCTACCACCCCTGGTCTTAGCATTGCCGGCGTCGGCAATGGCGATTACGGCTTCAAGCCCGACGCTGCGCCGCCCGACACCAACGGCGCCGTGGGCGCGACCCAGTTCGTGCAGTGGGTCAACGAGTCGTTCGCGGTTTTCGAGAAAAGCACCGGCGCCAAGCTCTACGGCCCGGCCGCTGGAAACACCTTGTGGAGCGGCTTCGGTGGCGGGTGCCAGACCAACAACGACGGCGACCCGATCGCCCAGTATGACAAGATCAACAACCGTTGGATCATGACCCAGTTTTCCGTCAGCACTACTCCCTACTTGCAGTGCGTGGCGGTCTCTCAAACCTCGGACGCCACCGGCGCCTGGAACCGGTACTCGTTCGCGCAGCCCAATTTTAACGACTACCCCAAAGTGGGGGTCTGGCCGGACGCCTACTACTTGTCGTTCAACATGTTTTCGGCCTTCTTTGTTGGCCCCAGGGCTTGCGCCTTCGATGGCGCGAAAATGCGCGCCGGCCTCGCCGCCACACAAGTGTGCTTCCAGTTGGGCAACAGCTTCGGTAGCCTGTTGCCCTCCGATCTGGATGGCTCCACGCTCCCGCCGGCCGGCTCCCCCAACTTCTTTCTGAGTTTCGGAACCAACTCGCTGAATCTGTGGAAATTCCACGTGAACTTCACTACGCCCAGCAGCTCCAGCTTCACCGGCCCGACCAACCTCCCGGTGGCGGCATTCAACACGGCCTGCAACGGAGGGAGCTGCATTCCGCAATTGGGAACCTCGCAGAAACTGGACTCCCTCGGTGACCGGCTGATGTACCGCTTGGCGTATCGTCACTTTGCGGATGGCCATGAATCGCTCGCTGTAAACCACTCGGTCAATACCGGCAGCGGCAATGTGGGGGTGCGGTGGTACGAGCTGCGCAACCCAACCGGCAGCACGATGGCGGCGGGCACCCCCGTTGTGTACCAGCAGGGTACCTTTGCGCCCGACTCAAACTACCGTTGGATGGGCAGCATCGCCATGGATCAGGCCGGCAACATGGCGGTCGGCTACAGCGTTTCGAGCGGCAGCATGAATCCGGCGATCCGTTTCACGGGCCGTGTGCCAGCCGATCCCTTGGGCACAATGCAGGCCGAGAACGTGATCATCAACGGTACCGGCTCGCAGACGAGCGGCCTCAGCCGTTGGGGCGACTACAGCAGCATGGGTGTCGACCCGGTCGACGACTGCACCTTGTGGTACACGACGGAATACCTCAAGTCCAGCGGCAGTTTTAACTGGAGCACGTGGATCTACGCGTTCAAGTTCCCGGGCTGCGGCGGCCCGGCGACACCTGACTTCTCCATCTCCGCCTCGCCCTCTTCCCAGTCGGTGGTGCAGGGCAACAGCACCAGTTACACGGTGACGGTGACCGCGCTGAACGGCTTCAGCAACAATGTTAGCCTGAGCGTAAGCGGAGTGCCGAGCGGCGCCTCTGCTGGCTTCAGCCCCAACCCGATTCTGGGGGGCTCTGGCTCCTCTACTCTGTCGGTGAACACTGGCACCGCCGCCACGGGAACCTACACACTGACGATCACAGGGACCGACGGCATTTTGAGCCATACGGCTACAGTCACGTTGATCATAACCGCTCCGTCGGCGGGTGACTTCTCCATCTCCGCCTCGCCGGCGACCGTGGTGGTAAGGAAAGGCGGCACGGCCAAGTACACAGTGACGGTGACGCCGTCAGGCGGCTTCAGCAGCGATGTTACTCTGACTGTGGGCGGGGTGCCTAGCGGAGCCTCTGCCGGCTTTAGCCCCAACCCGATAACGGGGGGCTCCGGTTCCTCTACTCTGTCGGTGAGCACCGGTAGCGCCGCTTTAGCAACTTACCCGTTGACAATCACCGGGACCGGCGGCGGCAAGACCCATTCGACGACGGTGAACCTGAAAATCCACTAGGGGGATTTTCGCGGAGTTGCACTTTGATCGCGACCTGGAGACGACAGGCGTAGGCGGCCCGGGGGGGGTGGACCTCATCACGCGGATGACCTGCCCTCGAGACCTAGGGGACCGTTCCCAAATAGTAATAGAACTAACGTCCTAAGGCGACTTGACTGCTGTAATTTTGTTGACCTAAAGGGCCGGGTTGGTTTAAAATATGTGTTGTGTGTCATACAGTTCTGGCAAGGGGAATCCGAATGACAAGTAAATCCAGCACCCTTCATCGACGTTTGATGGCGAGCATTCTGAGCCTACTGGCATTTGCCATGTTTGTGCCCCAGGCGCGTGCAAGTAACGCGTGGGGGTGCTACCACTGGGCGCGCACGAGCAATCCGTTCACCTTGAAGCTGGGTGACAACGTGTCCTTCACTTGGGACTCGTACCTCGCTACTACCACATCGATATCGATTGGCTGGTCCGCTTCCACCAAGCTGGACACAACGATCGTGACCGGCCAAACCAATCCGAGGCCCTGCCGGCCCACCAGCGGGCGGGTGGAGGTGTGCGACGCATCGTACGGCAACACCGGTTGGCTCGGCCTAGCCCAGATCTGGGTGAATGGTTGCCACATCACGCAAGGCGTCGCCAAGGTGAATGACACGTACTTCGACACATTGACGTACAACACGCCCGGTTGGAGAAACCTCGTGATGTGCCAGGAGGTGGGCCACACGCTCGGTCTCGATCACCAGGACACGAACTTCAACAATACGAACCTCGGAACGTGCATGGACTACACGAGCAACCCATACGGCCCGCCTGACAACGAGTATCCCAACCAGCACGACTACGATGAGTTGGACATCATCTATGGGCATCTCGACAGCACCACCACCGTCAGCAATGCGACCGCTACCCAGCACCAACCGCCTGCGATGAACGACCTCGATTTGAGCGCCCCGGGCCAGTGGGGCAAGCTGGTCAGATCGACCAATGGCGGCCGGACCGAACTCTACGAGCTCGACTTTGGCGGTGAGCATAAAGTGTTCACGTTCGTCATCTGGGCCGACGGCAACGGCCGGGGACGGGGCCGGTGATCGCGGGTTAGCCTCAGCCGCAATTCAGAATTCTTTCTTCGAGTCGAGCAGTAGCGTCACCGGACCGTCGTTGACCAGCTCGACTTGCATCATCGCCCGAAAAACGCCCAATAGATCTCGCCCGGGCTGAACGGTCACGCCCCGGAACGTCCGCGGAGCGACACCGATTACCGTGAAGGTGACCCCGTTGATCTTGACTTAACTGCAACTCGCGCCCTAGCTTCGTGTCGGTGGCGACGCCACACTTCGCCCATGCCGCCCTGGCCGAGCTTGGAGGTAACGCAGTAATGCGCAATCGCTTGTTGTGGGCTCATGGCATCCTTCGTCGATCGGATCCACGGGCACCGTTTATGACGTGTACGCTGATCAGCAGAGGGGGGCCGGGGCGGAGATTGAGTTCTGTGCGACGGCTGGCACTACTGCTTGCTCTCCCGTGATCATCAACGATGTCTCCACCGGCCAGCAGTTTATGCCTTCGGTGACGGTAGACAGTGGGATCATTCATGCGAGCTGGTTCGACACCCGGAATAGTTCTTCCACCTCTCAATACGACATTTACGCCACCTATTCCAAGGATGGCGGCGCTCATTTCGGCACCAACGCGCGGGTGACTTCTGGCTTGGTAAATGCGGGGAACTCCAGCTTCATCGGTGACTACGCAGGGATCGCTGCGGGGCCTGTGAGCAGCGTCTATTACGCACACCCGGTGTGGACCAGCGGAGGGTTTAATAACGGGCAACTTCAAACGGCCGCCCTGACGACGCCGCCGTAGCCACTGAGGAGCCCCCGCTATCGGGATGGCGGTAGCGGGCGGCTCCGCCTTTAAAACCGTTTCTTAGAATCCAGCAGCAATGTAACCGGGCCGCTGTTCACCAGTTCCACTTCCATCATGGCCTGGAAAACTCCGGTTTCGACGTCCAGCCCCCTAGCCCGCAGCAGTTCGACGTAGCAGTTATAGAGGGCTTTCGCCTGATCGAGGGGCGCGGCCTCGTCGAAGCTG
>JACQDI010000418.1 GCA_016201195.1 Acidobacteriota bacterium
CGAGATCGTTCAGGCCCAGGCCCAGAATCGCATCATCAACGAGCAAGACGCCATGACGTTGATGAAGACCCAGTACGACCTGGAGCGGGCCAAGCTGGAAGCCAGCAAGCAGGAGATCCTCTCTGAGATCCAGGGAGCGAAAAACAAAATTGACGTGACTATAGCCGAGGGTGAGGTAGGCAAGGCGGCCACCTCCGAAAAGGCCCACAAGAAGGCTCAAGATGCAGACATGTCCCGGCTGGCGGAAAAAAAGGACAAAACCGTCCGGGACATGGACCGCGCCAAAAAGTACCTGGAGACGATGGTGCTGCGCGCGCCACTCGACGGCATCGTCATCGTGATGCCGAATTTCCGCGCCGGCGGGCAGTTCGGGCAAAGCCCGCCCCCGTTCAAGGAAGGCGACCGGGCCTGGACCGGCGCTCCCATAGCCGAGATCCCGGACATGTCTGAATTGCAGGCCGAGTTCCGCATTGAAGAGGTGGACCGGGGCCTGCTTCAGGTCAGCCAGCAGGTCCGCATGAAGATCGACGCGGTGCCCGACTTGGAGCTGGAAGGAACGCTCGACTGGATCAGCCCGATCGCCCAACTGCTGTTCCGCAGCTTCCCGCCGGAGAAGAGCTTCCCGGCCAAGTGTTCGATCAAGAAGCCGGATCCTCGCCTGCGGCCCGGCATGAGCGTCACCGCCGAGGTGATCATCGAGCGGCAGCACAACGCCCTGCTGATCCCGATCAAGGCCAGCTTCGAGCTGAACGGCAAGCCCAGCGTCTTCCTCCAGCAAGGCAGCCAGTACCGGCGCCAGAAGATCCAGGCCGGCAAGCGCAACGCGACCGAGCTGGTCGTGCTGGCGGGCCTCAAAGAAGGCCAGTCGGTGGCGCTCGAGAACCCGGAGGAAGCCGCGAGGAAGAAGATGAGCAAGTGATTTGTGATTTTATGATTTGTGATTTGGTGATTTGAGGTGTCCAGGGCGCCGATGCGGTTCAAATCAAAAAATCACAAATCATAAAATCACAAATGGGCTACCGATGCGGAGCACACTAATCCGATTGATCGTCCTGCTGGCAGTGGCCACGGTGGCCGCGACCGGGTACTACATTGTGCGGCGTCTGCCCGAGCGCAAGCAGGAGGTGCCCGTGGTGCGGGTCAAGCGCGGGGACCTGGTGGTGCGGACGTTTGTGCGGGGCGAGTTGCGCGCCATCCGGTCCACGCTGCTCACCGCTCCCAATCTGGGCTCCACGGCGCAGGTGACGCGCCTGGCTCCGGCCGGCTCTCTGGCCCAGGCCAAAGACCTCGTCGTCGAATTCGACGACTCCGATCTGCTGGCCTCGCTCGAAGACGCTGAGCTGGAAGTGAACCAGGTGGGGGAGAACATCAAGAAGGCCGAGGCCGATCTGCAGATCCGCCGCAACCAGGACCAGGTCGACTTGCTCAAGGCGCGCTACGCGGTGCGCCGCGCCGAGCTGGAGGTGAAGCGCAACGAGCTGGTGTCGGCCATTGACGCCCGCAAGAACATCCTCACGCTGGAAGAATCCAAGCGCGCGCTGACTAAGCTCGAGGAAGACATCAAGAGCCGCTTGCAGCAGGGCGAGGCCGAGATTGCCGTCCTCAAGGAACAGCAGCGCAAGGCGGCGCTGGAAGTAAATCGCGTCAAAAGCCGCATCGCCCAGACCAAGCTTCTTGCGCCCATGACGGGCCTGGTGGCGATCAAAGAGAATCGTTCCGGCGGTTTTTTCTTCGGCCAGCAGTTGCCCGACATCCGCGAGGGCGATCAGCTCCAGCCGGGCATGCCGATCGCCGAGATTCTGGATCTGTCGGACCTGGAGGTGGCCGCCCGGGTGAACGAAATTGAGCGGGCCAGCCTGCACGAAGGCCAGGACGTGCTGGTGCGGCTGGACGCCCTGCCGGGCAAAGAGGTGCACGGCAAGATCAAGGTGCTGAGCGGGACAGCCAGCTCCAACGTATTTTCGAGCGACCCCACCAAGCGCTTCGACTGCACCTTCTCGATCGACATGAGGGAAGTGCTGGCCTACGTGGGGGCGACGCCGGCGCAGATCGATCGCGTGATTGCCACCGCCGCCGAGAACGCCAAGCGCTTCGCGGCCAGCCCGCCTCCGCCGCCTTCGATGCTGGGCGGGCCGGGAGGGCCGACCATGATCGTCATGGGCCCGGGCGGCGGTTCTCCGCCTGCGGCCGCCTCCGGCGACTCCGCAGAAGGGCGCGGGGGAAGGGGGTCTGGCGGCACCTCCGGCGGGGCCCAGCAACGCATGCGCCAAGCTTTTGAGAAGGCCCTGGGCGGGCGCGACATCCAGAAAATGAGCCAGGAGGAGCGGCAGAAGCTGATGAATGAGCTACGGCAGAAAATGGGCGCCGAAGCCGGCTCGATGACGGTCCAGCGCGGGCGTTCTGAGGGCGGTCCTCCGGGAGGCGCCCCTGGTGGGGGAGGCGTCAGCATCCAGATCGGCCCCGGCGGGGCGGTCTCTGGGGCGCCCTCGGGGCCCGGGGCGGCGGCGGACCTGCTTTCGCTTTCCCTGCGCCAGGCCGCCAGCCAGCAATTCACCGCTGAGGAACGCGAGAAGGCGGAGCTCCCCAAGCCGCCCGAAGAGCATTCGGTGATGGACGTGCTGTTGCGGCCGGGCTTGCTGGTGGAGTCCGAAATCATCGTCGAGAAGATTTCCAATACCCTGTACGTGCCCCTCCAGGCCGTGTTTGAAAAGAGCGGCAAGACCGTGGTCTACGCCCGCGCCGGCAACCGCTTCCCCCCGCGCACCGTCAAGCTGGGCAAGCGCACCGAATCCCAGGTGGCGATCGTGGAAGGGCTGCGGGAAACCGACGTGGTCGCCCTCGCCGATATGGAAACCGGCCGCCTGCCGTCCAAGAAAGACAAAGACAAGGGCTCAGCGCCGCGCTCGCAGCCCGCGCTGCCCGGACCCAAGGCCAGTCTCGCCTCCCCGGGCGCGAGCCGCGGAGGTTCCCAGTAGATGCGCGATTGGATTGCCCGGTACCTGCCCGAGCTGTGGATGGGGCTGACCAGCCTGTTCGTCCACAAGCTGCGCTCCCTGCTCACCATGCTGGGCATGATCTTCGGGGTGGGCGCAGTGGTGGCCATGCTGTCGATCACCGCCGGCGCGCAGCAGCAGATGATCAGCTTCATCGAGCTGCTGGGGGTGAACAACGTTATCGTCGAGGCCCGCGAGGCGGTGGACCGCGACGAGTTGCAGGCGACTCGCCAGATCTCGCCGGGCCTGACCTTTCGCGACTTTCGCGCCATCGCCGAAAACACCCAGGGCGTGGTGGCGCTGACCCCGCGCAAGCGCTTCAAGCCGGTGAAGGTCTTCCCCAAAACCAACCAGGAGTTCCCCCTGCTGATCGGCGTGCTGCCCAATTACCCCCAAATCAACAGCCTCCAGTTGGTGGCGGGGCGCTTCTTCACCGAGGAGGAAAACAAGGCCTCGGCGCCGGTCTGTGTGCTGGGGGAGAAGTCCAAGGTCAACCTGCTCGGCTACGGCGACGCGGTAGGCGGCTACGTCAAGATCAACGACACGTGGCTGCAGGTGATCGGGGTGATGGCTCCGATCGCCACCGCCGACTCGGAGGTCGAGGGACTGCAGTCGAGCGACCGCAACAACCAGGTGGTCGCGCCGCTGAACACCGTCATGCGGCGGTTTGACGACAACAACAGTTACCTGAAAGACGAGATCGACGGGATCTTCCTGCGCGTGGCGCCCAACGTCAACTCCATCGAGACGGCGGAGGTGGTCATGACGATTCTCACCGCCACCCACAAGGACGCGGGCGACTTTACGGTGGTGGTGCCGGCCGGGCTGCTCGAAGAGCGCCGCCGCACACAGTTCATCTTCGAGGTGGTCATGATCTGCATCGCCGGCATCTCGCTGCTGGTGGGCGGCATCGGCATCATGAATATCATGCTGGCCACGGTGCTCGAGCGCACGCGCGAGATCGGCATCCGCCGCGCCATCGGCGCCCGCCAGTCCGACATCATCCGGCAGTTCCTCATCGAGGCGGTGCTGATCTCGATCGTCGGCGGGCTGATCGGCATCGCCGCCGGCTTCAGCGGTTCGCGCATCATCGCCCTGATCGCCGGATGGTCCACCGTGGTCACCGCCGTGTCGATCCTGGTCGCTTTCGGCGTCTCGGTCTTCATCGGCCTGCTGTTCGGCATCTATCCCGCCGTACAGGCCGCGAAGCTCGACCCGATCGAGGCCATCCGATATGAGTGATCTTTGGATTTGGTGATTTTATGATTTGTTGATTTGGCGATTTGCCCCCCTCGGCGCCGGGGGATTACAGGTAAATCACGAAATCACCAAATCAAAAAATCACCAAATGCTCTTATGATCTATCGAGTTTTCATAGTGG
The DNA here is from genome assembly GCA_016201195.1 of Acidobacteriota bacterium. Taxonomy (GTDB): domain Bacteria; phylum Acidobacteriota; class Terriglobia; order Bryobacterales; family JACQDG01; genus JACQDI01. The sequence goes on from JACQDI010000418.1 coordinate 4,375, forward strand.
CTCTCGCGCTGGCTCCGGCCATGGCCGCCCAGAACGTGGCTTTTCCCAGCCGGGCGTATTTCCGCGAGCAGTGGACCAAGCCGCCGCTGGACGTGGAGATGCGGCCCCCGCTGCGGCTGGAGGACTATGTCGTATCAGGCAAGATGGAGCTGTCTCTGCGCTCCTACATCGAGCTGGTGATGGCCAACAACACCGATGTCGCTGTCCAGCGGCTTACCCTGGTGACCGCGCAGAACGCGATCCAAAGGGCGTTTGCTCAGTTCGACCCGGCCTTTCAGGCCTCCTTCAACGCCACGCGCTCCAACACTCCTTCCAACAGCGTGCTGGAGGGCGCTTCGATTCTAAGCAACCTCTCCCAGCGGGCCAATTTCAGCTATACCCAGACC
>JACQDI010000419.1 GCA_016201195.1 Acidobacteriota bacterium
GGTCGCCACCAGGCGGAAATCGGGGTGGGCGTGGATCTTGACCCCGGCGACGATCGATTCCACGTAGCGGCGGCTGTCGAGTAACGGGGCGAGCGATGCCCAACTTTTCTCGCTCATGCGGTTGCCCTCGTCGAGCACCACCACGCCGCCGCGCACCATGGCGGTCACCAGCGGCGACGCCACGTAGCGCAGCCTGCCTCCGGCCTCGATCACCGGGGTTACCAGCAAGTCCTCGGGGCGCGTATCGAGAGTGGCTTGCAGGATGTAGACCTCGCGGCCCAACTGCTTGCCCGCCGCGTAGGCCAGCGTTGTCTTGCCTACGCCGGGCTTGCCCAGCAGGCGCGGGCTCATAGGGACGTCGCGCTCGTCGACTGTCATCCAGGCGGCCAGCAGTTGCCGCATCATCTCCGGCTGGCCGACCCAGCGGATCGGCACCTCGTCCGGATGGGCCAGGTGCAAGGTGACGTCTTCGATGATGATGTTGCGCATGCGATCTACGGTCTGCGGTCCACGATCCATTTTAGGCGCTTAAGGGCGAAGCCCGAAAAAATAATTGTCGATGTTCAGGCGGCTAGCCCCAGCTCCTGAAAAACGCCTCGCATGGCCATGCGGATCGTGTCGTAGTGCATATCGAGCGCTCTGGGATTCTGCGCGCCGCGTGATGGCCGCAGGTCCTGCGCGGCGGCCAACAAGGGCTTGATCGCTTTGTTTCTGAGAATCACCAGCGCGGTCATCGCCTTCAGTCCGTTGGGCATCGATTCATATCGGCGCGTCTGCCCGATCCGCCGGACGATCGTCTTGCCCCGGAGTTTCTTCAGGTCATAGGTGGCGCGGCGGGCGCCATACTCCGACGTGCTTTGCTTACTGAGCGCGCGGACCTGACCGGCCAACTCGGAAGCCGTAAATCCGTCGGGGGATGGCGACAGAGCAATCACTGCCTCGATCACGCAGCGCATTCGGGGCTTGTTGAGATCGATTCCCCCGACTTTCGTTTTACCGACCTGCGAGGGAGCCGGGAGTTGCTCCAGCATTCTATCGGCGATGAAGCACTGATCGATGCAGCTCAAGGCATCCATGAATCGCCCCAGAATGCTCTTCGCTTGTACCACGATCTCGGGAAACTTCTCCAGCGAACGTCCACATCGCAGTTCCTCCGTATTGTGGACGACGACCTCGATGCGAAGCACGCGCTCGCCTTTGGTATAAATCTTCAGAGTCAACCTGCCGCAGTGCAGCTTGAAGATCGTCAGATCATACGCAGGTTTCTCGACCGCCACTTCCCATTCGGCTGACTTCTTTTTCCGCTTGCGATATTTCGGACGGTGCTTGTAGCCCAGAATCGTTTTGACGGTTTTCAGGTCCAGCAGCACGCGGCTGCGGTCAATCAACGCCTGAAAGACCTGGTCCATGTGCCCGCCGATCTCGAAAATCAGGTTGCGGCTGTACTCCACCTGATAGTTCGAGTACTGGTAATGAAACCCGCTTTGCTTCTGCTCCTCCAGGTCGAGCGCGAAACACAAGCAGGTGGTATAAATCCAACGCTCGCAGGCCTGACTCAGCCGCCCTACAGTCCGTTGCTCGGACAAGGTGTCTGCGATCTTCGCCAGGCCTGCGGCGTCAGAGATATGAGTAAAACAATTCCCTTCCTTTGTAAAGTGGATCCCGGCTTTGCGTGCCTGGCAGGCCACGTACTCATGACCGTTCAGGATCACCTGGGCGGGGAACGGAGGATGCCCACTGATCTTGATGGTGATGTGTCCCCAGTCCGGATCGAGGATATGAAACGAGTAGTGATTGACGTAGGGCATCGGCTTCTTTCGCTCGATGTGGTGGTTGGCGCTGACGTCCCACACCGGCGCCTGTGCGCGGCCGACGAGAATGAGAAACAGCCCTCGGGTGACCTTCGTCTTCGCCAGATATTCTTCCGCGATATCGTGCTTCCGTTCGCCGACTGAACAATCCACCACAGGGATACCGTTGGATTTGGCATAACCGCGAATGCGCCGGCTGAAGCGGCCCGCCATCCTCATCAGGTACGCGTTCTCCAGCGTGTCGTCCGATCCGGTCAAGGCGCGCCACCACAAACGGAACCCTCCGGGATCATGCCCCATCCGGAAATAGGCGTTCAGCACGATCCGGTCCACGCAATCGTAGCTGCCGGTCAGCAGGTCCGCATATCGATCGCTCAACGAGTCTGGCATCTCTCGCAGCTAAACACACGCCACGGTCGGGTGCAAATTCTGGCTTCTGACTTCCTCGACTCCTGACTTCTACTGCCCCGTAGGGGCCACTTTTTCGCGGCGCGGTCCGCGAAAAAGCGTAGACCGTTATGCCCGCGGAAACGAGAACAAAGTTCTCGTTTCGGGTAGTGCCACGACAAAGGCCAAAGAGCAACCGCCGGCGGCCGGGCTTCTGCCTCCTGACTTCTGACTTCCTATATCCCGCAGGGATATCA
>JACQDI010000420.1 GCA_016201195.1 Acidobacteriota bacterium
ACCTGCCCTCAGCATGCCATAGAACCGTCCGGTCTCACAACCAATAATACGTTAGCGTAGTTATGCAACGGTGTACTTAGGTCCCGGCTCCCGCGCTTGCAGCACCACGATGGGGATCAGGCACTCCGCCAGAGATAGCCCTTCGTGGAAGTAGCCCTCGCCCGCCCGGAACACCTTGAAGCCCGTGGCTACGGCGAAGTCCGCCACCGGACCCACGATGCCCATCCTGGCAGCCGGCAGCACCATCACCCCCGCGGCCCTGGCGGTGCTGTGCCCCAGCATGGACCGCCGCTTGATCTTCTTCCATTCTCCTGGCGGCTGGCGGAGAACATCGCCGGCCGCCACCTCTGGCAATAACATATGCCCGTGGTCCGCAGCATAGACAAAAGTGTCGAAGCCAAGCGCCACAAGCCGGTCGGTAGCTGTTCGGATCTCGCCGAGGATTTCGCTCATCAGCTTGCGAGCCAGGTAAAGGCTGGGACCTTCCCCGAGGGCATCGATTTCCTGCGTCCTAACAACCACTAGGTCCGCATTTCCAATCACTGCTTGGAACCGCTTCTGCGACATCGAAAGCAGGTCGCGGAAACGGTCGCCGTAACGTTCGCGAAGCAGTGTCATCCGGTCGGCAGAGTTCCGCAGCACCCGCCCAGCCACTGCTGGCGCCAGGTCCTCCCCGTCCGCGACCAAGGTGAATGTGCCGTCGGCGCCAGGCATCAGCGCCGCCATTCCGCAAGGCGTTGTGGTGGGGAGCACGGTCACGGCTGCCGTGACGGAGACGGGGCCGAAGGGATCGAGCGCCGTTCCCAGGTCCCGACCCATCTCGTACCGCATTGAATCCACCAGGAAGTAAACCGCTTTTCGGCGCTCCTCGAGCACGGGGGCCACATAACGCTCGAAGGTCTGCGTCTGCCGGAAGACCCCATCTGGGGGCCAGCCGTCACGCTCCACGGCCTGGAGAAAGGCCGCCTGTGCCTTCCCTGCCACCTCGCGGTAGCGCTGGCGGCATAACGAGACCAACCCAGCCGCCTCCTCACTCTCCGCGCAGGCCGCCGCACCCTGTTCGACCAGACGCTGCAGCCGGTCCACTTGCCATAAGCCGTCCGCCGCCGTGTACGCTTGAATCCAGCCCCGCACCGCGGCCTCGGATCGGTGGGGACCGGCCGCCGCCGCGGCCAGGAAGTCCACGCAACGCTCCGCCAGCTTCCACAACACCGCTCGTTCCGGAAGATAGCGCCACACGGAGCGCCGCCGCCGCTCCACAATCTCCCTGGCCTCGGCGACCTTCCCTGTTTTCGCCAGTGTTTCCAGCCGCCCCAGGTAGATTCGTTCCTCGAACGGGAAAGTGTCGCGGACGCCAAGCTGCGGTAGTTCACGGGTCAACTCGCCAAGGCGGAGCTGCTGTTCCACGCTTCGAGCCCGCTCGATGTAGCCTTCACGCGTGTCATCGGCGCCCCGCATCCTCTCGCACAACGCGTAGATCCGCTCGCGGTGCTCCTCCCCCGCTCGTGCCGCCGTTGCCAGTTGCTCGGGAAGCGGACCCGGCAGGTCAAACGTGAACTCGGGGGGACGGAGGTGTGTTCCGATCTGGTAGGTCTTCTCGATCTCGGTGTAATCCTTGATGGGTTGGCACAGAACCGTATTGATCAGCAGGTTGGTCACGTCGACGCGCAACGTGTTGGCGCCCGCCTGGAGATACTCGCCGATGGGGAGCTTGTACGGCATTCGCCAGGTGATGCCGACCTGCTTGCCGTTCACCCAGACTTCGGCGACGTCGCGCACGTCCCCCAGGTCCACTACCAGCGCCGGGCGTTGGGCGAGCGCCTGCCCGGGAACCGTGATGCTGGTTTCGTAAGTGGCGGTCCCCGAGAAGCACCGCAGTTGCGGCTGATTCACCCAGGAGGCAAGTTGCACCATTTCGCCGGCCGCGGACGCACCCGCGCGATGCGCTGGAACTTCCATGGCCCGTTAACCCGCGCGACTTCCACCGCTTGCGCCGGCGCGGGTGGCGGGCCACTCGGGGCCGCCGTCGAACTCCCGAACTCGACAATCACGGAACCATAGGGCTCGAAATCCAGCGGCACCAGCGTGCTGTCGCCGCGGAAGGAGTAACCTGCAACGTCACGGATCTGGCCCGTCATCGGGTCCCACACACGAGGCCGGCGGTTGCCGGCGCGGAACCGCACGGTCCTTCTCTTGGCTTCCCTGGTGATGTTGGCCAGGAAGTAGAAGTCCTGCCGTTCGACACGGCGGTGGACGAAGCCGATGTCGGGATCGCCTTGTTCCATGACGGCATCCTGGGGTAACTCGCCGAGAGCCTTGACGAGTTGGGTCATCTCATCGTTAACGAAGATGGATCGGCCGCGGCCCACCGCCTTGTCCTGCAGGCTTTCGCGCTGATCGAAACCGCCGTACAACTCCTCACTAAGGACCTTGAACCGGGCCGCTGATTTTTCGTGGTCCTTGAAGCCGTAGGCAATCTCCGGTAGCCGCAGGGTGGTGATGACGGTTCCTCCCTTGCGGCAGAACTCGGCGGTCCGCTCCATATCCGCCAGCGGAAGGCCGCGGATGCCGGGAACCACCATGATCGAGAAACTGCTGTCGCCGATGGTCATGCGGCCGGTGCCGATTGTGCCCAGCGACTTCAGGATCGAGTGGTCAACACCATCGATGGCGTACCCGTTGGTCACCAGCGTTTTCATAAGCACACCCTGATGGCTCAGGTGACGTTCCAGCCCCCAGCCGTAATCCTTCATCGTCAGCTTGCGATCGAGCCGGAAGAGGACTTCCTTGGCCAGGTTGAGATTGCCGGGAGGAAACTCGGCGTAAAGATCGCCCTCAGGCAGGTAAATGGCGATGTCGGCGACCGGAACGCCCTGGGCGAGTATGTAGCCGGCGCGGTGAACGTACTGCGACAGCAGTGGGAAGTACCGCCACCAGGGCTGATTCTCGGTCAGCATGACGCCGGCGTAGTAGCCCCAGCCAGGCACACCGGCCACTGGAGGCGAATACTGATAGCCGTGCGCCACGATGCGGTTGGCGCCGGAAAGGAAGTGCAGGTCGCTGGCGAGTTTCAGATCTTGCAGGGACTCGCTGTAGCGTGCCATCCGCAGGTGCGTGTAGGCCTCGACGCTGACTTCTTTTCGGCCGTAGAAGTGGGCTGCCGAGGCTGCCCAGTGGACGCGGCTGTACTCCAGCCAGCTATAGTCCTCGCCCATCGGGTAATCGACGGGGGCGAAGCTACCCAGGGTCATTGGAGGCTCGCCGTACGACTCGCACTGAAAGGCGAACCCGTGAGCACGGCTCCAGTCACCGACGGGGCGCATGAAGTTGTCCACCGCCAGTTCGGAGACCGTCTCCCAGTAATCGTGGCGCAGGTGCAACGTCCGCTCGTCTTCATCGCGGAACAGTGCCGGGAGGTGCGGCTTGAGATCGTAGCCGCGGCGCTGGCGAAACTCGTCGAGGAAGCCCGGCGTCCAGGAATTGCCGTAAACCTCGAAGCTGGCCGAATACATAGCGCGAATCTGGCCGGGGCGAGTGACGCCGGCCAGCTTCGAACTGACCTCGTTCAGATACATTGTCACCGCCTCTTTGCTCAGGTGATCGATCGCGTTTCCACCGGCGCCGGCGGCCGCGTAGACCACCTTGTGCCGCTGCTGGGTCGGGATCTGAATGAAGGTCATGATTTCCCAGTTTCCCGGGGGCACCGTGAAGGACACCTCATGATTGGCGACGCGGGCGGACAAGTCCGCGCTCGGCGCGCCGGCGGCGCGCGAGGCGTCCTGCGGCGCCAGCAACACGGCCACGAGGTCATCATCCGGCCCCATGGAGGGCAGCTTGACCGCCGCGTTTGTTCCCGCCGCCGCGCTCACCGGCGTCGAGATCATCTTCAATTCGCGCGGCGAGAGCTTCTGAGGGACCATCGGGCCGCCGTACGGCCACCCGGTCCCCATCACCAGGTCTATCTTAAACCCAAGCTCTTGGGCGGTGTCGATGGCGTATTTCAGATGATCGAGAAACTCGGGCGAGAGATACGCCTGGTTTTTGATGCCGCGGGACGGGTTGTCCAGTTCGTACGGGTAGAGCGGGAAGATCAATGATCCGCCCGAAGCCGGCTTGTTGCAGCACGGCCAACTCGCGCCGGATCTCCAGCTTGGTCCGGGCGGGGCCGAAGACCCACCAGTAGGTGGCCATCTTGCTATCGCCCGGCGGATTCAGAAACTCCTTCTCAATCGTGCCGGGCGCCTGCAGGGCCGGGCGCAAGACCATCGTCGAAAAGGACAGCAACAGGCCGCCCGAAATCCACATCGATGCAATTCGTAGCCGCATATGACTCCCTCAGTCACTCAGGACAACTATCTTTTCCATTTCTAACGCGCAGCACTTCGTGATGATGGCGATGGCCGACTTGGTGGCCGCATACGGCAGGCTCCCGGAGACCAGTGCCGTCCCGAAGGCCGCCAGCGACGTGATGTTGATGATTCGACCGTAGCGTTGTTCGATCATCCTGGGAGCGACGCTCCGCGTGCAGTTCAACGTCCCTTTTACGTTGACCGCCCACAGGCGGTCAAACTCCGGCTCGCTGTATTCGAACAGCGAGCCCTTGGCCAGCAGCACGCCGCCATTATTCACGAGGATGTCGATGCCGCCGAAAGCCCGGACGGTTTCGTCCACTATCGCCTGCAACGCCGGAGGCTGGCTGATATCGGCCTGAATCGCGAGCGCCGGTCGGCCGGAGGCTTGAATCTCCTCGACCACCGAATGGCACTTTGCCTGCTGGGAAAAATAGTTCACCACTAGGCGTGCTCCCTCGGCGGCAAACAGACGAGCGATGGCCCGTCCGATTCCGCGCGAGGCGCCGGTGATAATTGCCACTCGGTCACTCAGCAAAGGCGGCTTCATAGCAACGCTTTGCTGTTGCCGGTCAATGCCGTGGGTTGAAGGTCGATCTGCTTAATCTCCTGGATCGCGAAGAACAGTATGGTTACGCAGATCGGGTAAGTGACGCCGGCCGCAATAAAAACAGGGGTAAACGAGACACTCTGCACGACTCTCCCAATTATGAGGCTGGTAAGGAATCCCCCGATCCCGCCTGCCGTCCCCGTCAGCCCGACAACGGTGGCTACAACGCTGCTCGAAAAAAGATCTCCGATTGTTGTCATGTAGTTCGTGATCCAGAATCCGTGCGCGAACATGAGGACGCTCATCAACAGGATCGCGGTCTCGACGTTTTGCGCGAACACGGCCAGGATAGACACGGGCGTAAGCAACGCGGAAGCGACGAGAATGCTTTTGCGCGCCTTGTCGACGGCCAGACCACTCCGCACCAGCCTGTCGGAAACCCATCCTCCAAGGACTGAGGAGACGCCCAGGGCCATGAACGGAATCCAGGTCAACTCGCCGATCCTCTGCAAGGGCACCCCACGGGCCTGGCTCAGATACTGGGGGATCCAGAACATGTAGAAATAGAAAACCGGATCAAACAGAAATCGCGATATAACCAGTCCTCTCACTTGTCTTAGTTTGAGCAGCGCTGTAAATGGGACGGCAAGGGCCGGGGACGCCTCGCTTTCCTGAGCTGCATATCGCCGCGCGGCGCCGGAAACAACTTGCGATTCTCGTGGACGCGAGTAAGTCGATAGCCACAACAGCAGCCACAAGGCCCCGATGATGCCCGTCATCAGGAAGGCGCCTCGCCAGCCAACACGAAGCACGATCCAGGCGGTGGCCGGAGGGGCGATCACGGCGCCGATTGCCGAGCCACCCGCCGTCGCGAAGCCCATCGCGACCGCGCGTTCATTTTTCGGAAACCACTCCAGCACTCCCTTGGCGGCGCCGGGAAAACAGCCGCCTTCTCCGATCCCCAGGAGAAAACGAAAGACCCCGAGTTGAAAGGGGCTGTGTGCTGCCGCATGCAGCAGGCTCGCCAGGCTCCACAGCCCGACCGACAGAGCCAGGCCGCGGCGCGTGCCGATCCGGTCGATGATCCAGCCGCCGACCGTGAACATCACGCTGTAGCTGAGGATGAACGCAAACACCACCCAGGAATAGGCGATGTTGTCCATCCGCAGATCCGAAGTGATCACCGGCGCCAGCACCGAGAGGACCTGCCGGTCGAAGAAACTCAGGCAGCTTGCCAGAAACAGCGCCGTCGCAATCAGCCATCGAAAACGGGGCATTCTCATCGCCGCCCTGCTAAGGGCTTAGAAGCGGACATCCCGTTCTTCGCCGAACTCGAGCCGCACCGGGCCAAGCAGCCCCGATCGCAGCAGGGAATCGGTGGCGAGGTAGCCGCGAAGGTACGGATACCTGCCCTGGTAGCTGGGAGACCTGCGGACCATCGTCCTGGTGAGCCGCTCCTGCTCTGGTAGCGCGGCATCCCCGATAAGCCGGTTGACCCAGGTGTTAGTAACATCCACTTCCAGTTGGTTCTTCCCCGGCCTGATAACTCCGGTCAGGTCCACTGTCCACGGGTCGGTCCAGACGACGCCCAGCGACTTACCGTTGACGCGCACTTGCGCGATATCCTTGACCTCGCCCAGTTGCAGGCGCAGCGGCCGTTTCGCTCGCGCTTCGTCGAGTTCGAACGCCTTCCGATACGTGGCTGTGCCGGAGAAGTGCTTGATCGCCGTCCGCGAGTCTTCGTTCCAGGGTGTGAGCTGCTCGAACACTGTCGATGCCGGCGCACCCCATCCCGGAGAGAATCGGACTTCCCAGGCGCCGGTCAGAGTGAGGGGTTCCGGCAGGTTCGAGGCCGCGACGTTGACCTGCGACTTATCGGCGCTCTCCAGCGCGCAGGGTCCCGGGCGCCACAGCCGCAATCGGGCGCCTTCCGGGGTGCGGCCCTCGATTTCGACGCCATCCGGATGCGAGATCGCGATGAGGTGGCGATTCGATGCGGGTTTCCGGAAAACCACGAATATGGATCCGTTCCCGGGGAGGCTGAGCGGAACAACCGTGCGGCCGTCGCCGGTCGCGCGCCACTCGATCGCATCGCGGATGCGGCCGGTCACCGCGTCCCACAGTTCCGGCTCCTTGCCGTCGATTCGAAACGTACAATCGGCGCGCCCCGTCCCGGCGAGGAAATAGATATCGGCATCGCGGGAATGACGATGAATGTATTCGAACGGGCCGGCAAAGTCGGGAACGATGGCCTGGAGCTTCAGCGCCTCCTCCAGGCGCGTGTCCCGGATAACCTTACCCTTGCCGAACGGTCGCGCACCCTGTGCGTTTGACGTGCCCCAGAGCTCACCGGCAAGCCGCTGGACCTCCGCGTCGCGCGCCGGATAACCCTTCAAGCCGAGTTCGCGTCCCGGACGCCGCTGGCCGAGGACGACGGTGGCCCCGCCCCTGGCCAGGGCGACAATCTTCGCTAGAGCCTCGGGCGGCATGACGTTCTCTTCGAGGTCCAGCACCAAGGTCCGGTAACGCATGCCGTCGGGCAGAACCAGGCTGCCGTTTTCGACGGAAAGACGGTCCACGAGGACTTCGGTGTTGATCAGATCGTAGGTGTAACCCTTAGGAAGCGACAGCGAGGCTTTGTCGCTCCACTTCTTGTCGCGGCCCCAGGTAAGGTAGTTCCTGTCGCTTGAATAAACACAGGCGTCACTTACGAATCGTCCCTGGCGCAGCAGGAACTGGGCACGTCCCAGGTAAGTGAGAAATGCTCCCGCATCCTCCCACCATGTCACGTTGGGATTGAGGTGCGTTCCGGCAAAGTACACCAGGCCGGGTTTGCCGAACTCCACTGGCGAGGCGCCGAACGTGTGCCAGACGAACTGGTTGACACCATCAACGAATGCGTCGTCAGCTTCCGGTTTGAGCACTGCCGGGTACTCCTGCCAGTGCGGATTCATGTTCGTGAACGCTTCGGCTGCCACCAGCGGCCTTCCATAGATGTGCGCGGCCATGGCGGTCCGGCGAACGTTCGACAGCCAGACCTTTGTGCCGTCCTTGAGGGTTTGCCAGCGCTGATGCCAGAACTCGCCCTGCGGCATGTCATTGCGGCCCCAAAAGGCAAGCTGGTCGGAGTCGAGAAACAGCGGTTTCTCCCGATCCCAGGGCCCGCCCGATTCCGAGTGCCACTTGATGCCATACTGCTGGCACAGCTCACTAACTTTGCGGTAGCAGTTGTTCATGAAACAATCGCCCAGGGTCCGGCTATAGTCCTCGAGGAAACGGCTGGAAACCTCCTGCGTTTTGACAGCCATGCCCGTGAGCACGGGCAGATATGGCC
>JACQDI010000421.1 GCA_016201195.1 Acidobacteriota bacterium
GCGATGTCGGCCATCACGTCGTGGTTCTGGCAGTTCACCGGCTCTTCGATGAACATGGGCTGATACGGCTCGAGGGCCTTGATCAGCAGCTTGGAGGTCTGCGGCGGGATGGATCCGTGGAAGTCGATGGCAATATCGACCTCCGGTCCGGCGACTTCGCGCAAGCGAGCGAAGCGCGCGGCGACGCGGTCGACATAGCCTCTGGTCTCGATGATGCGCGCTCGGCGACCGCCGTCGGGACCGGTCTTGAAGGCAGTGAATCCTTTCTTGATCCCTTCGCGCAGGGCCTCCGGCGTGCCGCCGTGGGCATAGACGCGGACGCGGTTGCGCGTGGGGCCGCCGAGCATCTGGTAGACGGGCACGCCGAGCGACTTGCCGGCGAGGTCCCACAGCGCCTGCTCCACGCCGCTCAGGGCGCTGGTGAGGATCGGCCCGCCGCGATAGAAGGCGTGGCGGTACATGGCCTGCCAGTGGTGCACCACCGCGCGCGGGTCTTTGCCGACCAGGTACGGCGCGAGTTCCTCGACGGCGCGGGCGCATGTCAGCGCGCGGCCTTCGGTGATCGGCTCGCCCAGGCCCACCAGTCCGGCGTTGGTGTGGACCTTGAGAAACAGCCACCGCGGCTTGACCAGAAACGTTTCGAGCCTGGTGATGCGGATGATTTCCTTCGCCCCCGGCAGGCGCCCGGCCGGCGGTTGGGCGGTGGTTTGCGCCGGCGCTTGCGGGGCCGCCAAGCTGCTGAATCCGAGCGCCGAAGCCGTGCCTTGCAGCAGCGAACGCCGCGCTACTCCATTGGTTCGCTTTCTTGTCATGGCCGTATTGTACATCTGGATCCGGTAGCCGTGCGAGAATGAAACGTTATGGCGAATCTTCCTGCTCCCCGGGATCTGGCCGCTGTGTTGATCGAGGCGGCGGATCGAGCGGCGCCGATCGCGCCGTTCAGCTCTGAGTATGGTCCTCTTTCCCCAGAACAGGCGGCGGCGATCCGGGAGGCCTGGCTCAATTTGAAGATGGCGGCGGGACATCGCGTGGCCGGCCGGAAGATCGGCGCGGTGCACCGGAAGTGGCGCGGCCATGCGCAGGTGATGGATCCGGGCTGGGGGTACATCCTGGATTCGACGCTGCTGGTGGACGCGACCGAGTTGCCGTTTTCGCACCTGATCCAGCCGCGCGTGGAGGCGGAGTTTGCGTTCTTGCTGGGGCGCGACCTGGCCGGGCCGGGCGTCACCGCCGCCCATGTGATCGCGGCGACAGCCGGGCTGTGCGCGGCGTTTGAGGTGATCGACAGCCGGTTTCGTCCCAAGGCGCCGACGGCGGAGGACTCGCTGGCCGATAACGGCTCGCACGCCTACGCGGTGATCGGCTCCCGGCTGTTCTCCCCGTTCGAGCGGGACCTGGCCGCGGTCAACGTGCGGTTGGAAATCAACTCGGAGGTCAAGGGGCATGGCACCGGCGCCAACATCGCCGGCCACCCGGCGCACGCAGTGGCGGCGCTGGCCAACCAGCAGCCGCTGCGCGCCGGCGATATCCTGCTCACCGGCTCGGTGGCCGGGGCGTACCACATCCAGCCCGGCGACCAGGTGCGCGCGTACTTCGACGGGATGGGCACGGTGAGCCTCGACGTGGAGTAAGTACTTGTTAGATCTTGTGGCGCACGCACTCCTGCCGGCCGCCTCGACACTCCTGTCGAGGCGTCGGTCCGGGCGTCAAGACGAGTCTCGACGCGGCAGACAAGAGTGTCTGCGCCACAATGGGAGTAAAAATATGATCTTCCTTTTGTTCTTCGTCCTGGGGGCCGCGCTCGCGGCCCAGGAGACGACGGTGCCGGTGTATCGCGCCAGCCACGCCCTCGATCGGATCCGAGTAGATGGCAAGCTCGACGAATTCAGTTGGGCGGCGGCGGGACGCGTGGGTCCGTTCCGGTCGATCCACAATCCCGACGCCCGGCCCAGGTTCGCGACGGAAGCGTCGGTCGTCTGGGACGACAACAACCTCTACGTGGCATTCGCCTGTCGCGACACCGAGCCGTGGAGCCGCATGAACAAGCGCGACGATCACCTGTGGGAGGAGGAAGTGGTTGAAGTGTTCCTCGACCCTGACGGCGACGGCCAGAACTACGCGGAGCTGGAGGTGAGCCCGCACAATTTCGTGGTCGATCTGCTGATCCCGCACCCGCGGTCGGGAGCGAACACCGCGATCAAGTGGGACATCGAGGGCCTGCAAACGGCCGTGGGCCGGCACGCGGCGGGGTGGATCGCCGAGATCGCGATTCCGTGGAAATCGCTGGCCGGGGCCGGGGTGAGTGTCGCGCCCAAGCCCGGCGACCGCTGGCGCGTCGGGCTGTATCGCATCAAGCGGCCGGGCGGTCCGGCCAAGGCTGATCAGATCGCGGGGTTGATGGAGCAGCTCAAATCGTCGCCTGCGGAGCGCAAAGCGGGGATCGAGCAGAAACTGCGCGAGTTGCGTCGCAGCGATGAGTATACGGCCTGGTCGCCGACGCGGCCGCAAAGGGGATTCCACGATCCCGAGCGTTTCGGGATCGTGGAATTTGTGGACGTGCCTTAGAAGTAGAACTTCAATGCAAGCTGGATGTTGCGCTCGCCCTGGGCGCCCCGGATCTCCCCGAAGGTGGCGCCGTTGACGTTCCGGGCTGGGCTGCCGAACGTGGGCGTGTTCGTCAGGTTGTAGAACTCGCTCCGGAACTCGAACGCTTTCGCCTCGGTGACCGGGAACCTCTTCTGCACCGAGAAGTCAAATCGCGAGAGGCCCGGCCCGCGGACCACGCCGACGCCCGAGTTGCCCAGGGTGCCGGCCCGAGTCGGTTTGAATGCGTTCACGTCGAACCACTTCACATTGGGCCCCACCTGCTCGGGACCCGCTCCGTTGCCGACGCGGTCAGACCGCGCCCCGCGCGAGATGGTTCCAGAACGATCACTGTCCTGAATGGTCAGCGGGAAGCCGGTGTGGAGCGTGAGAATGCCGCCCATCTGCCAGTTGCCCAGGATGTGATTGGCCGCCGGGTGCAGCGAGCTGCCCCACTTCTTGCCTTTGCCGAACGGCAGCTCGTACACGTAGGAGCCGACGAACATGTGCTTGGAGTCGAAGTACGTGGGTCCCCACTCGGCCCTGCGGTCGTACAGATACTGCCAGTAGGCTGACTGCGAAGCTGCCTGGCCGCCCTCGCCGTAGTAGCCGATGGCGTCGCTCATGCCGTGAGACCAGGTGTAGGAGACGTTGTACTCGAGACCCGCACTGAGGCGCTTCCGGAGCTGAACCTGGAGCGAGTCGTAACGCTGGTTGCCGTCCGACTCGGTGCCCGAAATCTGGGCGATGTTGGCGAGCAGCGGATTGCCGGACAGGTACGGGCTCGGGCGGGTCGTGCCGTCGGGCAGAAGCTGCTTCTGGAAGTACGGCATGGGAACGATCAGGTGGGTGCCGTGCTGCCCGACGTAGCCGACCGACAGAATGTTGTTGAACGGCATCTGCTCCTCGACGACCAGGCTCCACTGCTGGACGTTGGCCGGCCGCACGAACTGATCCCACAAGCGGACGTTGATGCCCTTGTAGGGGTCAGCCGATTTCAGCACAGTCAAACCCTGATCCGTGGTCGAGCCGAAGGTGGTCTGGCCTTCGTAGATGGTCTCGTACTCGGTGTTGAAGGGCGGATTCAGCGGCAGGCGCAGGTTGGTGCCGCTTCCTTCCATGAAGGAGGAGATCGTGTACGCGCCTCGGAAAACCGTCTTCTTGCCGAGGAAGGCCGGCGTCCAGGCGAAGCCCACTCGGGGCTGAAAGTCCTTCTTGAAGCCGTGATACAGGGCGCGCGGCTCGCCATCCTGGCCCGGCAGGAGTAGTTTGCCGGTGAACGGCGCGAAATTTGACTGGCGGTCTTTCACCTCCACCAGCGGCGTGTGGTACTCCCAACGCAGGCCGAGGTTCAGGGTCAGGCTGTCGGTGGCGCGCCAGTCATCCTGGAAGTAGAAGCCCCAGATGGTCTTGCGGTGGCCCCAGGTGCCGGTGCTCAGGCCGCGGCCCAGACGGTATGGGTAGCCCAAGAAGAAATCGGCCTCCGCGAAACCGGTCTTAGCCGTGGGGGCCCTCGCGCTCGGCCCTTGCGTGAACTGGCCGTTGAAGTTGATGAAGCCGGTGCGGCCGTTGTTGCCGGCGTAGAAAGCATTGACCCACTGGCGCAGAACGTTGCCGCCGGTCTTGATCATGTGGCGACCGCGGATGATGGTGACGTTATCGGCGTAATGCCACGTGGTGTTGGCAAAAAGCTGCTGCGTGCCGATGTTCTGGCTGCCGAGGCCGCTGGCCAGCCCGTTGACGAAGTTGAGGCCCATCAGCCCAAACGGCACGCCCTGGATGCCGAGCTTCTGGGCCAAATTGCCGAGGCCCTTGTCCTCCCCGCCGTTGTTCAGGGTGACGTTGTTCACGCCGGCGCGGGCTTCGTTAACGATGGTCGGGGAGAAGGTGCGGGTCCAGTTAAGGACGCCGGCCTGGAACGGGGCGGTGTTGAAGCTGTTGTAGAACAACGGGAACGTGTTGACGCCGGGGGCATCCTGGCGGCCATTGGAATAACGCACCGAGAAGTAATCCTTGTCGGTGGGCTTGTAGTCGACCTTGATGTCGCCCTGGTCGGTCTTCAGATAGCTGCTGCCGATATTGATCTGGTTGTTGTCCAGGCCGTTGTTGATGGGCAGCGGATACAGGTCCGGCGAGCCGAACAGGTTCCGCGCCACCGGATTGATCAGGCTCAACGGAACCTGGTTGTTGGTGAATGGCTGGCGAACGCCATTCGCGTCGGTGGTGAACGGGTTGTAAAGCTGGATGCCCTTTTCCGAGAGCAGGCGCGAGAAGTCACCCTGGCGGAAAGCCGCGGGAATGACGCTGAGGCTTCCCGGTGAGCCGGGGCTGGCGCGGCGGATGGCCTGGTAGTCGGCGAAGAAGAACAGCTTGTCCTTCTTGATGGCTCCGCCCAGGGTGCCGCCGAACTCGTTCCATCGCAAGAAAGGTCTGGGCGCTTTGCCATCGGGTCCCGGCGCCAGGCTCCAGTTGCGGCCCCAATTGTTGGCGTTCAGCTTGTCGTTGCGGAAGAACTCGAAGGCTGTGCCGTGCAGGTCGTTGGTGCCGCTCTTGATGGTCACGTTGATGATACCGCCCTGAAAATTTCCAAACTCGGCCGAGGCGTTGTTCGTGATCATCTTGAATTCCTGGATCGCATCCAGGTTCGGCTGGTAGGCGGTGAGGTTGTCGGATTGCAGGTTGTTGTCGATGCCGTCGAGCAGGAAGTTGTTGGCCTCTTTGCGATTGCCGTTGACGTAGGGACGGCCGCCGCCGCTGGTGCGCTGGCCGCTGATGAAGCTGGAAGGATCGGGCGTCGTGACGCCGGGGGCGAGCAGCGTGAGGGCGATAAAATTCCGCGTGATCAGCGGGGCGTTGATGATGGTGGTGGGCGCAATCACCGCGCCGACCTGCGTCGTCTCGGTCTGCAGAATCGCGCCTTCGGCGGTCACCTGCACACTCTCGGTCACGGCGCCGACCTCCATCTGCACGTCGCGCCGCGCGCGTGCGTTCATCTCCAGACGGATGTTCGGCTCCACGAATGCCTTGAAGCCGGCAGCCTCGATCTTCAGTTCATACACGCCGATCGGAATGCGCGGGAAGGCATAGATGCCCTCCTCATTCGTTCGGGTCGGGAAAAGCGTGCCGCGCTCCTGGTCGCGCGCGGTGACGTTCGCATTGACTATGGCAGCGCCGGAAGGGTCGGTGATCCTGCCGGTCATGCCGGCGCTGACCTCTTGGGCCAAAAGCGGTTGCGGGGTTAGAATCAATAAAGTGGAAAAAAGCAACAACAGAGCGCCTGGAAGGCACACTATACGCTTGCTAATCATGACTCCTCCTCTAGATTCGAATTCCACTAACCTCACCAAACAGAGCCTAGACATATTATCAGCCCGTGCTATAATAATGTCAATGATTTCCTGTCCCGCTTCCCCGCGCGGCGGAGGCTGAGGGCCGGTTCCACCGCCGAGTGGAAGTGTAAAAAATCGACCCTATGGGAGTGAGTCATGCGCCACATGTTCGCCATGGCGGCGGTGGCCTTGTTCTTGGCCGCCGCGCTCCAGCCCGCCGAGGCTCCTACAAAAGCTCAGCCCAAAGCCGCCCCGCGATGGAAGGACGCCGAGCTGCGCAAGGCCATCGAGGACCGCTTGGCGCGCTCGGCCATTGCCGCCGATCACTTCAAGGTGGAGGTTACCGGCGGCGTCGCCCGCATCACCGGCAAGACCGACGTGATGCAGCACAAGGGTGTCGCCACGCGCCTGGCCCGGTCCATGGGGGCCAAAGAGGTGCGGAACGAAGTAGAGGTCAGTGAAGCCGCGCGCCAGAAAGCGGCGGCGCAACTGGCAAAGGGAAGGAAGACGGCGGGGAAATAGTTACAGCAGCTCTTCCAACTGGTCGCGGTCGAAGCCGATGATGACCTTCTCGTCGATGACGATGGTGGGGGTCATGCGGCTCTGGTGTACCTCGATCAGGTCCTCCAGCGCCTGGTGGTCGCGCGTTACGTCCAGCTCCTCGAACTCCGCGCCTTTGGCCAAGAGATACTCTCTCAGTGTGCGGCAGGGCGGTCAGGTGGGCTGCATGTAGACGAGGATCTTGCCCAGTGACATGGATGTCCCCATTATGCCACGTTCAGAATGCCACAGAGACACTGAGACACAGAGGGGAATCTTCTCTCTGTGCCTCTGTGTCTCTGTGGCATTCTACTTTCCTGCCCCTACTCGATCTCGGTGTGGGGCTCGGGGTGGATGGTGACCCGAAAGACCTGTGGGTACTGCTGGCGGAAGCGGCCCTCGATCTGAGAGGTGATCTCATGGACGCGGGCAATGGGCATCTGGCCGTGGAAGACGCAGTGGCACGAGACCGACGGCCGCTCGCTCGAGCCGAAAACTACCACTTGGTGGCAATCCAGGACCTCGGGGAACGTGCGCGCGACCGTCACCAGCGGCTCGCGCCAAGCGGCTGCTTCGTCGGGTAGGAGCTGGAGCTGGCGGACCTGGGCGCCCTCGTTTTCAATATGGGTGGTAATGGCGGTGATGTGCGGCGCTTCACGCTGGATTTCCGCTTCGAGGTCGGAAACCATGTGGTGGGCCGCCTCCAGGCTGAGTTTCTCGGGCACTTCCAGGTGAAACTCGATGGAGACGCCGCTGGGGTTATCGTAAGCGATCAGGTCGTGAACCGAGAGCCGGCGGCGCGCGGCCACGGCCTTGACAATGTCGAAGAGGGTCTCGAAGCCGGCGGCGCGCGGCTCGGTGTGGATCATGATGTCGGCGCCCGGCAGCAGATCGTGGATGGCCGCTCGAGCCGCTTCGACGACTGACTTGGCGTGCTCGAGCGGCGTGTGGCGCTCGACGGCGATGTTGGCGTCGACGAAGTACTGGTTGCCGGCGTGACGGGCGCGCACGCGGTCAATGGCCGTTACGCCCTCGACCCCGGAGAGTGAGCGCTCGATGCGCTCGGCCAGTCCGGCCGGCACCGCATCGAGCAGCGCTTCGGTGGCTTTCTTACCCAGCCGCCAACTGACGATCAAGGTGATGAGCGCC
>JACQDI010000409.1 GCA_016201195.1 Acidobacteriota bacterium
GCCCCGGCGCTTGGCGGCGTGACGATTTTTCCGGGCCCGCCGATTGGAATTACCACCTGAGGCCTCTGGCCCTGGACGAGCTCGACGCTGGCGTGCGCCGCATTCGCGAGCAAGGCAAGAACATTTCCACCATCACCGCCGCCGACTTCCCCGTTCCCTCTTTCGCCGCCGACGCGACCAGGATCCGCGACGAGTTGCAAACCGGCCGCGGCTTCGTGGTGGTCAAGGGGTTGCCCCTCGACCGGTACTCCGAGGAAGAAGCCTGCTTCATCTATTGCGGCATCGGAGCACTCCTGGGCGAGACCATGCCCCAGAACGTCAAGGGCGACCGCCTCTATTCGGTGCGCGACGAAGGGGTGAATATCTCCAAGGAATACGGCACGATCGGCGCCCGGTTCTCCAAGACCACCTCCGAAGTCCGCTTCCACACTGATTCGGCGCCGCTGTTCCAGGGCCGAACGCCCGATGTCGTCGCCCTGTTGGCGCTCGAAACGGCCAAATCCGGCGGCTCCACCGCCATCCTCAGCGCCCAGACGCTCCACAACATCATCCGCGAAGAGCGGCCCGACTATCTCCGCCGTCTCTACGCCCCCTACCACTTCGATCGCCGCGCTGAACTCAAGCCCGGCGAAGCGGCCACCCTGTTCGCCCCCATCTTCACCTATGACGGATGCCTGAAGATCCGCCATTTCCCGTTCTACATCATCCGCGGCCAGGAGGTGACCGGCATCCCCCTGACCCCCGCCGACACCGAACCGCTCGACTACCTCGACGAGATCTGCCGCCGCGAGGAACTGGCAGTGACGTTCGACATGGAGCGCGGCGACATCCAGTTCGTCAACAACACCTTCATCCTGCACAGCCGCACCGCCTACGAGGACCACCCCGAGCCGGAACGCCGCCGGCACCTGGTTCGGTTGTGGCTGAATCTTAGGAAAGACTGAGTTCTTTATTTCACGCAAAGACGCAAAGGCCCCAAAGGTCGCTAAGAACTCAATTGCCGTCTTTGTGAGTTTGGCGTGGAAACTTCGGCTGGGGTGGGAGCCACGGCGGTTGCGAACGTCTGTGCCTCCGCCGGTACATCAGCGTCGGCGAGCGCGACCAGTCTGCGGATCTGTTGAATGAAGGATTCCGCCTGCTCGCGGAAGTGCCCGCCCCCGACCCTCCGGTCCTGACGGCCCTAGGCCTCGTGCTCCTCCGCAAGAACGCCCCCGCCGAAGCCATCCGCCTGTTCGAGCAAGCCGTGCGACTGGAACCCAGCCAGGCCCGCCATCACCTGAATCTCGCCATCGCTCTAAAACAGGCCGGCCAATCCGCCAAAGCCCGCGAGAGTCTCGAACGCGCCCGCGCCCTCGACCCCCATCTTCCCATCCCCTGACCTTTGCGCCCTTTGCCTACCTTGCGTCTTTGCCAGACGCGTAGTGATTCCACGTCAAAACCGCGTACCTCCCCGGCGAATGGTTGCCCAAAAAAAACTCCGGCGCCCCATGGGCCAGCGCCCGCCGGTGCCCCCACATCCCCAGCGTCCCATCCCACCAGCGGCCCAACCGGCTCATCGCGTCGTTCAATTGCCCCTTCCGATCGAAGTACTTCTCTTCCCCCACGTGCGTGTAGCTCGGGCCTTCGAGCGGTACCTGGGTCACGGCGTCCTGGCAGTTCACGAACCGGTAGATGCGCCGCGTCTTGGCCAGCAACTGATCGCGAAACGCCGGGTTTCCAACCCGTGGTGAGCCGTACGTATAGAGCGTGGAGTCGACATCCCATCGCCACGCAGCGAGGCTGCCCAGCGCCGCCCCGAGGCTGTGGCCCGTGAAAAACACCGGCCGGCCGCGAAGCCGGTCGAGCGTCCCCGTCACCGCCGCCCACACCTGGTCCAGCGCCAGCTTGAATCCCCAGTGCACCTTGCAACCGTTCTCCTCGGTGGGGATCACGTTCGCGTCAGTGAGAGCGTCCTGTGGGTCGTCCTTCTCTGTCCCCCGAAAGGCGACGATCACCACCGAGGCGTTGCTCGCGATGAACCCCTCCGTTCCGCGATGCCCCGGCCCCCACTCGCCTAGCAGCGCCTCTGTCTCAAGGCCCGCGCCCTTCAGACAACTCCGCACGTAGTCCGGGTCCTGCTCATAGGCCAGCAGCGAGCAATCCGCCATCCACCACGAATTCACCGGCTCGAATCCCTTCGCCCCAGGGAGGAGGGGATTTTGATCGGCGCTCTCGAAGTACTTGTACCCCTTCGGCGGATAGAACAGGTTGTCGAACGTGTCGCCGGGCAGAGGCTTCAGCATATGAATGGCGTTGCCGCCATTTTATGATAAAACCAACCTGATGCAGACAACGTCAGAGAAACTATTTTGGGCGGCTCTGTGCGGGGCCGGCCTGCTGGCCGCGCAGGGTCCTCGCCGCGTGCGCCTCAACGAGCAGGACGTGGCCGAGGGCCGGCTGGTCTACAACCGTTCCTGCACGGTCTGCCACGGCCTGGACGGCACGGTGGGTGACCGCGGCCCCGCCCTCGCCGGAGCGCGGCGCTACCTGCGACGCACCGAAGAGGACCTGCTCGACGCCGTCCGCAACGGCATCCCCGGCGCCGAGATGCCTCCTGCGGGCCTTTCCGCCGCCGACGCCCGCAAGGTGGTCGCCTATATCCGCAGCTTGCGCGCCACCGCCTCCGACGCTCCCGCGCCCGGCGACGTCACGCACGGCCAGGAGATCTTCTGGGGCAAGGGAGGCTGCGGCGGGTGCCACATGATCCGAGGCCGCGGCGGCATCACTGGGCCCGACCTTTCGAGCGTGGCCGCCCAGCGCACCCTGCGCGCGCTCCGCGAGGCGCTCACCGTTCCGCGCCCGCACATTCCCCGCGGCTACCAGCCGGTCGATATCGTCACCACCGGCGGCGAGATCGTCGCCGGCATCGTCAAGAACGAAAACAATTTTTCCATGCAGTTGCTCGATTCCTCGGGCAAGCTGCGCCTGTTTACCCGCGACGAGCTTCGTCAGGTCACCTATAAGAAGGATTCGCTGATGCCCAACGATTACGACCGGCAGCTCATCTCTTCGGAGCTTCAGGACCTGCTCGCCTTCTTGAGCCGGCAGTCCGCCCGCAAGGAACGAGAATGAAATCACGCATGGCTTGCTGCTTCCTGCTCGCTGCCGCGAGCGCTCTCGCCCAGGTCAGCTACCAGGACCTTCTGAAGGCCGACCCCAACAACTGGCTCTCTTACAACGGCTCTTACGACTCCCGACGCCACAGCCTGTTGAAACAGGTCCACACCGGCAACGCGCACCAGCTCGTGCCCAAGTGGATCTACCACGTCCCGGGGGCGAGCCATCTGGAGAGCGTGCCCATCGTCGTCGACGGCGTGATGTACGTGTCGCAGCCCAACGAGGTCTACTGCCTCGACGGCCGCACCGGCCGCGTCATCTGGGAGTATCACCGCGAGCCCGCCCTCCAGAAAGGCCCCAACCGCGGCGTGGCCGTTTACGGCAATAAGGTCTACTTCGGCACTCCTGATGCCTACCTGGTTGCGCTCGACGCCCGCACCGGCAGCCTGGTGTGGGAATCGAAGCTCGCCGAAGCCAAAGAAGGCTACTGGTCCCCGGTCGCCCCGCTCGCCTTGAACGGCAAGATCATCGTCGGCATCGCCCCCGGCGACCACGGCATGAACGGCTTCCTCGACGCCTACGACGCCGAGTCCGGCCGCCGCCTGTGGCGCTGGAACGCCATCCCCAAACCTGGCGAGCCGGGGTCGGAAACCTGGGCCGGCGACTCCTGGAAGACCGGCGGCGGCGACACCTGGCTCACCGGCAGCTACGACCCTGACCTGAATCTCATTTATTGGGGCATCGGTAACCCCGCCCCCGATTTCAACGGCGACATGCGCAAGGGCGACAACCTCTACACCGAATGCATGGTCGCCCTCGACGCCGACACGGGCAAGCTCAAGTGGTATTTCCAGTTCACCCCCCACGACGTCCACGATTGGGACTCCGTCGAGATCCCCGTCCTCATCGACGCCCCCTTTCCGAGCCGCGACCGTCAGGGAGCGGTCCGCAAGCTGCTCGTCCAGGCCAACCGCAATGGATATTACTACATCCTGGACCGCACCAGCGGCAAGTTCCTCCACGGCTCGCCGTTCGTCAAGCTGCTGAACTGGGCCGACGGCCTGACGCCGGACGGCCGTCCCAACCGCATCAAGGGCGTCGAGCCGACGCTGCAAGGCAACAAGGTTTGCCCGCCCACCGCCGGCGCCACCAACTGGATGTCCCCGGTCTACAATCCCGACACCGGGATGTTCTACCTTTCCGCTCTCGAAGGCTGCGGCATCAGCACCAAGTCCACCGACAAGTTCCGTCCCGGCGGATTCCCCTTCATGGCCACCGGCTACATCGAGAGTCCCGAGGAACCCTGGCAGATGCACGTCCGCGCCCTCGACATGACCACCGGCAAGCTGCAATGGGACCACAAGCAGATCGGCTCCCGCAGCTACGGCGCGGGCCTGCTCTCCACCGCCGGCGGCCTGATTTTTGCCGGTGACGACCAGGGCGCCTTCACCGCCCTCGACGCCAAGACCGGCAAGCCCCTCTGGCACTTCAACACCGGCCAGCGCATCTCCGCATCTCCCATGACGTATAGCTTTAAGGGTAAGCAGTATGTTGCGGTAACGGCGGGCTCGAACGTGGTGGCGTTCGGGTTGTTTGAGTAGCGGCCACCGCGCTATTTACGGGGGCCAGCCGCTGATATACAATTGAA
>JACQDI010000410.1 GCA_016201195.1 Acidobacteriota bacterium
CGCGCCTCGACCGCGTGGAGAAGGGGGCTCCACTGGCGGCCAACGGCTCGGCGACGCGCCTGGGCGAGTCGCTGGCCGGCATCCTGCGCGAGACGAGCACGCTGCCGCTCGGCGGCGTGGTGGTGTTTTCCGACGGGGCCGACAACACCGGGGGCCTGGATCGCGCGCTGATGGCCGAGATCCGGCAGAAGAAAATTCCGGTGCACACGGTGGGGGTGGGCCGCGTCGAAATTCCCCGCGACGTCGAGTTGACCGACGTGGCCGTGGCCTCCCGCGCGCTGCCGGGTTCGCGGTTGAGCGCCCGAGTTACCCTGCACCAGCACGGCCTGGATGGCCAGAAAACCCGCCTGTCGGTGCGCGAGGGAGCGAGTGTGCTGGCCTCGCGGGAAATCACCCTGGCCTCCGGCCAGAGCGCGCAGACCGAGGAGATCCTGTTCCATTCCGGTGAGGCGGGGGCGCGCAAGCTGACCATCGCCGTCGATCCGCTGCCGGGCGAGGAGGTGACCGGCAACAACCAGCTAACCCGCGTCGTGCAGGTGCTGCCGGGCAAGCGCCGCATTCTGTATATCGAAGGCGAGCCGCGGTGGGAGTTCAAGTTCATCCGGCGGGCGGCTCTGGAGGACCAGAGCATCCAGTTGGTGAGCCTGCTGCGGACCTCGGCCAATAAGTTCTACCGCCAGGGCGTGGACGACGACAAGACCCTGGTGGAGGGCTTTCCCACCACGACGGCGGAGCTGTTCAAGTATGAAGCCCTCATCATCGGCACGATCGAAGCGCCCTTTTTCACACCGGCCCAGCAGGAACTCATCAAAGAATTCGTGAACCGGCGCGGCGGCTCGGCGCTGTTTCTGGGGGGACGGAAATCGTTCAGCGAGGGCGGCTGGGCGAGCTCCACGCTCGCCGAGATCCTGCCCGTACGCCTTTCGGCGGCGACCCCCACGTTCCACCGGCGTCCGGTGAAAGTCGAGCTGACGCCCCAGGGACGCGAGTCGCTGATCTGCCGCCTGGAAGAGGATGCCGAAAAGAACGCCGCCCACTGGGCGAAGCTTCCCGACCTGGCCGACTACCAGATCACCGGCGAGCTGAAGCCGGGGGCGGTGTCGCTGGTCAACGCCCTGTTGCCGGGGGAGAAGAACATCCCCATGCTGGTGGTCCAGAATTATGGCCGCGGGCGCACCCTGGTTTTCGCCACCGGCGGAAGCTGGCGCTGGCGCATGCGCCTGGATCACAACGATCTCACGCATCCGACCTTCTGGCAGCAGTTGCTGCGGAGCTTGGTCGCCGCCACGCCGGGGCCGGTGACGCTGAATACCGACCGGGTCATCTATGCCGATGAGGACCGCGTCAAGCTGCGCGCCGAGGCCCGCACCCCGACCTACGAGCCGGCCAACAACGCCACGCTGGTGGCTACCCTCACCGGCGAAGACGGCAGCGTCTCCACCATCGAGCTGCATCCCTCACCCGACCAGGAGGGGATCTACGAGGCCGAGGTGACGGCGCAGAAGGCCGGCTCCTACCGGGTGGAGGTGGCCGCTCATCGCAACCAGGACCTGCTGGGCCGCGAGTCGCTGCTGTTCCACCGTGAGGATGGCGTGGCCGAGAATTTTCACCCCGAGCAAAACCGCGAGCTGCTCCAGAAGATCGCCCAGCAGACCGGCGCCCGGTACTGGACCCTCGACGAGGTAAGCAAGCTGCCCGGTGAGATCACGTTTTCCGAGGCGGGCATCACCGCGCGGGAGACGAAGGACCTTTGGGACATGCCGGCGGTGTTTTTGCTGGCGCTGGGGCTGCGCGCGGCGGAGTGGCTGCTTCGGAGGAAGTGGGGCGTGGTCTAGGGACATGGAAGACCAAGGCAAAAGACAAATTGCAAAAGGCAAAAGGCAAAAATCAAGGATGGGAGCGTTTTTCTTATTCTTATTCCTTGCCCCGGCCTTGCCTGCGCAGACCGGGAGCACTTACTTCCTGATCGTAGGCGGGCTGGGAGGCGAGCCGGATTATGAGCAGCGGTTTGCGAGCTATGCGGGGGATCTGGAGAAGATCGGGAAGGCGCTGGCCGCGGACGCAGAGAAGGTGATCGCCCTTTCGGGCAAAGCTGCGACGCGGGAGGCGATCCAGGGGGCGTTTGACAGGCTGGCCCAGCGGGCCACGGCGGCCGATGCCTTGGCGGTATTCCTGGTAGGGCACGGCTCCTTCGATGCCAATACCTACAAGTTCAACATTCCGGGGCCGGACTTGACCGGCGAAGAGCTGAAGACGCTGATGGATCGCGTGCCGGCGGCCCGGCAGTTGCTGGTAACGGCGACCAGCTCGAGCGGAGGCTGCGCCGAGCTGCTGGCGCGCGAAGGCCGCGTGGTCGTCACCGCCACCAAAAACGGAACCGAGCGCAACGCCACGGTGTTTGCCCGCTACTGGGTGGAGGCGCTGCGCGACCCGGCCGCCGACGCCGACAAGAATGAGACCATCTCGGCGCTCGAAGCTTTCCGTTACGCCGAGGAGAAGGTCAAGCGCTTTTACACCGATCAGAAGCGGCTGGCCACGGAGCACCCGCGGATGGAAGGAAGGCTGGCAGGGAGTTTCGTGCTGGCAAGGCTCGGAACGGCGGCCGTGGCGGCCACCGATCCGGCAAAGCGCAAGCTGCTCGCCGAGCGCGAGGCCATCGAGCAGCAGATCGACGCCCTCAAGTACCGCAAGTCGGCGGTGCCCACGGCTGACTACAAAAAAGAACTGGAGCGGTTGCTGCTCGGGCTGGCTCGCGTCCAGGACGCGATTGAGGCGGCGGGCGGGAAATGATGGGGCCTCCGATTCGAGCGTTGTTTGTCCTGGCCGTCGCGCCGGCCCTCAGCGCCGCCGCGCTCGACGAGTGCCGGGATCACGGGGAGCACGGCCGGAAGGCCGCGGCCCGCCGTTGCTACACGGCGGCGCTGCGCTCGAGCGCCGACTCCGGCGTGCGGGCCGAGGCGACCTGGAAGCTGGGGGACCGCAAGGGGGCCAACGACCTGTATCGGGCGGCGGTCGCCGCGCATCCCAAGGACGCGGGCTTGCGCGTGGCCTGGGGAAGGCTCTTCCTCGAAACCTACAACAAGCCGGAAGCCGCCAAGCTGTTCAAGGAGGCGCTCGAGATCGACCCCAAGAGCGCCGGGGCGACCCTGGGGCTGGCCCTGGTCGCCGCCGACAGCTTTGAGAGCGCCGCCATCGAGAAGGCCAACGAAGCGCTCAAGGTCGACCCGCAACTGGTCGAGGCCCACAACCTGCTCGCCTCCATCGCACTCGAGGAAGAGGACGCGAAGAAGGCCGCCGCACACCTGGACCGTTCGCTGGCCGCCAAGGGTTCCCCGCTCCAGGCCTACGCCCTCCAGGCAACCATCGACTTCCTCGCCGGCAAGCCGGACAGCGAGTGGGAGAAGAAGGCCCTCGCCTATGACCCGTCCTACGGGGCGCTCTACTCGACGGCGGCGCACTTCTTCGTCATCACCCGCCGCTACCACGAAGCGGTCGATCTGTACCGCAAGGCCATCGCCCTCGACCCCGAGCTGTGGGAGGCCCATGCCGAGCTGGGCGTCAACCTCTGGCGTCTGGGTGACGAGGCCGAAGCCCGGCAGCACCTGGAGACCGCCTACAAGGGCGATCCTTTCAGCCGGCCCACGGTTAACTCGCTGCGGCTGATGGACAGCATGAAACACTTTCAGACCATCACCACGCCCCGGGTGATCCTGAAGTTGCACGAGAAGGAAGCCGACCTGCTCCGGCCTTACGTCGAGGAGCTGCTCGTCAAGGCCATTGACACCTACCAGAAGAAGTACGGGTTTACGCCCCAGCAGCGCGTGCAGCTCGAGGTATACCCGGACCACGAGGACTTCGCCGTGCGGACCATGGGCATGCCGGGCCTGGGAGCGCTGGGCGTCACCTTTGGCTATGTCGTTGCCATGGATAGTCCGTCCGGCCGCCCGCCGGGCAGCTTCCACTGGGGCAGCACGCTGTGGCACGAGCTCTCCCACGTCTTCGTGCTGGAAATGACCCGCCACAAGGCCCCGCGCTGGCTGAGCGAAGGGATCGCCGTTTACGAAGAGACCATGGCCGGCGAGGGATGGGGCGACCGCATGACCCCCGACGTCATCCGCGCCATCAAGGAAAAGAAGCTGCTGCCGATTGCGGAGATGGACCGCGGGTTCGTGCGGCCGCGCTACCCGTCGCAGGTTCCGGTGTCCTATTACCAGGCGGGGCAGATCTGCGAAATGATCGCCGGCCGGTGGGGCTTCCCGAAGCTGCTGGCCATGCTGCGGGCCTACCAGGCCGGGCGCTCGACCGAGCACGTCATTCGCGAGGAGCTGGGGATGGCGCCCGAAGAATTCGACAAGCAGTTCACCGAGTTTCTGCGCCCGCGCACGGAAAAGGTGGTAGCATCCTTCGACGAATGGCGCAAGCTGATGGAGAGCGTGGTCAAGATGGCGAAAGAAAAAAAATTCGCCGAGCTTCGGGAGCCGGCCCGCAAGGCCCGCGACCTGTATCCTGACTACGTAGAGGC
>JACQDI010000411.1 GCA_016201195.1 Acidobacteriota bacterium
AGCGCGTCGTGGAGATCGAGACCCGCGAGCGCAACTTCCCCAGCTTCGAGATCATCACCAACACCGGCGTGGAGGAGATGGACGTCAACATCAAGGAGATGATGCCGGGGCTCTTCTGGCAGAAGAGCAAGAGGCGCAAGATGCGCGTGGCCGAGGCGCTCGACTACCTGGTGCAGGAAGAGGAACAGAAGCTGATCGACATGGAGCAGATCCAGCGCATCGCCGTCGACCGCGTGGAGCAGTCGGGCATCATCTTCCTCGACGAGATCGACAAGATCGCCGGCCGCGAGGGCGGCCACGGCCCCGACGTGAGCCGCGAGGGCGTGCAGCGCGACATCCTGCCCATCGTCGAGGGCACCACGGTCAACACCCGCTACGGCATGGTGCGCACCGACCACATCCTGTTCATCGCCGCCGGCGCCTTCCATGTCTCGAAACCCAGCGACCTGATCCCCGAGCTGCAAGGCCGCTTCCCCATCCGCGTGGAGCTGAAGCCGCTGAGCGTCGAGGATTTCATCCGCATTCTGAAGGAGCCCAAGAACGCGCTGGTCAAGCAGTACACGGCGCTGCTCGACACCGAGGGGGTCAAGCTGGTCATCACCCCGGACGCGGTGGAGGCTATTGCCAACTTCGCCGCCCGGGTCAACGAGAACGCCGAGAACATCGGCGCCCGCCGGCTGCACACCATCATGGAGAAGCTGCTGGAAGAGATCTCTTTCGAGGGGCCGGATCTGAAGAAGAAGGCCGTCAAGGTGGATGGCGCCTACGTCCACCAGCAACTGGCCGAAATTGTCAAAGACCAGGATCTCAGTAGGTACATCCTGTAAAAACCTGATGCCGACGCGGAGACGCGGGGACGCGGTGATACGTAAATCCGAGGCACCGGCGGCTGGTCTCCGTGTCTCCGCGTCTCCCCCTCTCCGCGTCCCCTCTTCTCTCCTCCCTCTTCTCTCCTCTCTCCTCTTGCTCGTCGCCTGCGGATCGCCGGGCGAGCCGCTGCCGCCGTTGCTGAACATCCCGGCCCGCACCACCGATCTCGAGGCCGCACAGCGCGCCGCCGAGATTGTCCTGCGCTGGACGCTGCCGGCGCAGACCACCGAGGGGTTCCCAGCCAAGGACCTGGACCGGGTGGTGGTGCTGGGCCTGGAGTTGGAGGGCGACAGCATCGATCCCAACGCGTTTGAGGCCGGCGCGCGCACTCTGTCGGTGCTCGAGCAGCCCAAGGCCGGCGAGCGGATGGAATGCCGCCTGCCGCTCCCGGCCGCCCCGGGCAAACGGTTCGCCGTGGCGCTGAAGAACTACAGCTTGCGCGGCCGCGCGGAAGGACTCTCCAACCTGGTTGTGCTCCAGATCGCCGCCGCCCTCGCCGCGCCCCCGAGCCTGAAAGCCACCACCCTCCCGAACGCCATCCGCCTGGAATGGCCGCGCGTCCCCGGCGCGCGAGGCTACCGCGTCTACCGCAGCACCACTGAGCAGCCGCAGTTCCGTTTTCTCGCCATCATCGACGCTCCCCCCTTCGACGATCCGAACTTCGAGTGGAACAAGCCTTACACCTACTTCGTTCGCGCCTACGCCGAAGTCTCCCCCGGCCTCGCCGAGAGCGCCGATTCCCCCGCCGCAGCGGTCGTCCCCACTGACGTCTTTCCGCCTTCCACGCCGCAAGGCCTGCAGGCCGTCGTCACCGAGACCGCGGTCGAGCTATCCTGGAGCCTGAGCCCGGAGCTGGACACGGCAGGCTACCACGTATACCGCCGCACTGCCTCCGGCCCTCCGGCGCGGCTCAATGCCGCGCCGCTCGCCGTTCCCGTGTTTAGCGACAAAGAGATCCGTCGCGGCCAACAGTACTTCTATACGGTTTCCGCCGTAGACGACAAAAACAACGAGAGCGCCCCCAGCCCTCCGTTCCAGGTGAACGTCCCATGAAATTTGTCCGCTTCGGCCTTGACCCGCAGACCCCCGCCACGGCGACCGACGCGGTCACCGGCGTGCGTTGGGGCCTGGTAGAAGGCGACCAGTACCGCCAGGTCACCGGCAACCCGTTCAGCCAGTGGATCGCCACCAGCCGGTTCTACTCGCCCGGCCAGGTGCGGTTGCTGCCGCCCTGCTCCCCATCGAAGATCGTGTGCATCGGCCGGAACTATGCCGGGCATGCCAAGGAACTCTCCAATCCCGTGCCCGCCGAGCCGCTGCTGTTCCTGAAGCCGCCCTCGTCGCTCATCGCTTCCGGCGATGTGATCCTCTATCCGCCGCAGTCCGAGCGCGTGGACTACGAGGGCGAGCTGGGCATCGTCATGGGCCGGCGCTGCTCTCAGGTCACCGACCCCGCCGAGGCCCTGGCATACGCCTTTGGCTATACCTGCGTCAACGACGTGACCGCGCGCGACCTGCAAAAGCGCGACGTCCAGTTCACCCGGGGCAAGGGGTTTGACACGTTTTGCGCGGTCGGTCCCTGCCTGGCGCCTCGGGAGGAATTCGACGCCTCCCAGGTCTGGGTCCGCACCTGGCTCGACGGCGAGTTGAAACAGGACGGCAACACCCGCGACCTGATCTTTCCGCTGGGTGTTATAATCTCCTATGTTTCGCAGGTGATGACTCTGGAGCCGGGCGACCTGATTGCCACCGGCACCCCGGCCGGGGTCGGGCCGATGCAGCCTGGGTCCACGGTTACCGTGGCTATCGAAGGCATCGGCGAGCTGCGAAATCCGATCCGGAGGCGGAAATAGGGTAAGCCTCCGGCTTGCCGGCAAAAGAGGAGCGTTATGAAATTCTTTCTGGATACAGCCAATCTGCAGGACATCAGGACCGGCGTGGAGATGGGCATCGTGGACGGGGTCACTACGAACCCCACCTACATCGCCCGCGAGGGGCGTCCCATGGAAGAACAGATCCGGGCCATCTGCGACCTTGTGGACGGCGACATCAGCGCCGAGGTCGTGGCCACCATCGCCCCCGAAATGATCTCCGAAGGCCGCGCTCTCGCCCGCATCCACCCCAACGTGGTGGTCAAGATTCCCCTGATCCGCGAGGGCATCAAGGCCGTCAAGGCTCTCTCCTCGGAAGGCATCCGGGTCAACGTGACCCTCTGCTTCACGCCGACCCAGGCGCTGCTGGCGGCCAAGGCCGGGGCTTACATCATCAGCCCCTTTGTCGGGCGCCTGGAAGACATCGGCTCGAACGGCATGGACGTCGTGCGCGATATCGTCAAGCTGTACAACCTGCACGGCTATCCCACCAAGGTGCTGGCCGCCTCCATGCGCGGCCCCATGCACATTTTTGACGCGGCCATGGCCGGCGCCCACATCGCCACCATGCCGCTGAAGGTGCTGGACATGCTGTTCAACCACCCCCTCACCGACAAGGGGCTGGCCATGTTCCTGGCCGATTACCAGAAGGCGTTCCAGGAAGCCACGGTAGGGTAACAAGTTGGTGCGAGCGTTGTGGGTTGCGGCGGTGGCCCTTCCGGCGGCCATCCTGCTGCTGATTCTGATTTATGCGCTGATGCGGCGCCGCGTCACTCCCGAGGAGCGCGAGCGGAGGCGGCGGCTGGCCGTCGATGCCGCCGGGCGCATCACCGACGGCCAGATCACCGAAGTGCACACCATGGAAAACCCCTCCGGTGGCGCCTCTTACTTAGTGCATTTCAGCTATACCGTGAGCGGCGTCACCTATTCGGCGGCTCAGGACATCACCCACCTGCTGGCCCATATCAACCGCGATCCTCGGCGCATCGCCGGCCCGGCCAGCGTCAAGTACCTGCCCGGGAATCCCTCCAACTCGATCGTCCTGTGCGAGCGCTGGAGCGGCCTGCGATGAGCCGCCGCGTTCTGATCACCGTGAGTCCCATCTACCGGGTGGCGGTGGAGCGCCTGGCCGGAAGCCTGCGCGAAGCCGGCTGTGAGGTTCACTATCTCAACCGGCCCGATGAGACACTGGCGGCCGAGGAGTTGCTGGGACTGCTCGACGGTGTGGACGTCTATGTCGTCGGCAATGCCAAGGTGCCCCGGCAAGTCATCGAGCAGTCGCCCAGGCTGCGGCTGATCGCGAAATACGGCGTCGGGGTGGACAACATCGATCTGGCCGCTGCCGCCGAGCGCGGCGTGCAGGTCACCAACGCCCCGGGCGCCAACGCCATCTCGGTGGCCGAAATGACCATCGGCCTGCTCCTCGCCTTAAGCCGCGAGTTCAAGGGCCTGGAAAGCTCCCTGCGCGAGGGTGGATGGCGGCTCATCCCGGGCCACGAGCTATACGGGCGCACGTTGGGCATCGTGGGCCTGGGAAATATCGGCAAGCAGGTGGCTGTGCGCGCGCGCGCCTTCGGCATGCCGGTGCTTTCGAACGACATCGTGAAGTATTCCGAATTCTGCCGGCAGTACGAGGTCAAGCCGGTAGCGCTGGAAGAGTTGCTTGAGGAGTCCGACCTGGTGACCCTCCACGTGCCGCTCACTCCCCTCACCCGCCACATGATCGCGGAAGCCCAACTGGCCCGTATGCGGCGCGGGGCGATTCTGATCCACACCGCGCGCGGCGGGGTGGTGGACGAGGTGGCGCTCTACCGCTCGCTTGCCGATCGTTTGAGCAGGAGCCGCTGGGATCGAGCCCCTTGCGCTCGCTCGACAACGTGATCCTCACCCCGCATGTCGCCTGGATCACCTACCAGGCGGCCGACCGGATCGCCGACCGCACCTGGGAGAACGTCGCAGCCCATCTGGCCGGCCGCACCCCGGCCGATCTGATCCCACTCCAAAACTGACCCTACAGAAAGCCAAAGGCGCACGCGTGAGACTCTTTTTCACAGCTCCTACAGAGTCGACGCTTTCTGGCCGATGAAAAGAGGACCCCCATTGCCGGCGACCTTGGGCCGGTAGGACCGTAGGGGTACAGGGCCATGTCCAGTTCCGCTCTTAGACCCGCTGCGGTCATCCTGGTTGCCGAGGACGATGCCGGTGACCGGATCCTGATTGACGAGTCCTTGCAGGCAACCAAGATCCCGAAGCAAATCCAGATGGTCGCCGACGGCGAGGAGGCGATGGAGTACCTCTACCAGAGCGGGCGCTACGCGGCTCCTGTCTCCGCTCCCTGGCCGGATTTGATCCTGCTCGATCTGAACATGCCCCGCCTGGGCGGCAAGGATGTTCTCACCCGGCTCAAGGCCGATGCCGAGCGTAAGAGTATCCCCATCGTGGCATTTACCACCTCCTGCCGGGAAGAGGACATCAGCCAGTGCTATGCCATCGGCGTGAACTCCTACGTTCAAAAGCCTACTGACTTCGATCAATTCCAACTGGCAGTGCAGACCCTGGAGCACTACTGGCTGGAGGTCTCCCGCATCCCACCCCGGCCGGACCGCGAGTGATTCATGCCCGGTGCTCTGACTATCCTGCACATCGACGACGACCCGGACACCCGGTTTCTGGCCCGGGAACTGCTGGCTGAAGCGGCGGCTGCGCGCGGCGAAAAAGTCGACATTCGCTGGCTCGACGCCCCCGGCGTGGAGGAAGCCCTTGCCCAGCACCAAGACCTACATCCGGACGCCATCCTGCTGGACAATCTCCTCGGCTCGGAGGAAGGCGTGAGCCTGGTGCCACGCCTCCGCCGGATCTGGAGCTGCCCGGTTTGGATCCTGACCGGGCTCTCTCCCGAGGCCATCGAAGAGCGTTGCCGGCTGTGCGGTGTGGCGGGGATCATCCCCAAGAACGCTATCCTGCAAGACGGAGCGCACCTCCTCGCCTTCTTGCTGGGGCAATGTCGGCCCCCGAAGAATTAAGGATTGGTCTGCCTTCCTCAGTTACTCAATTTCTCAATTTCTTCAAGGATGCGTTTGATGTCGCCGCTGGTGCGTTGGGCGGCATCCCAGGCCAGGCGAACCGTGGGGTTGGCCGAATCCGTCACTGCGCCAATCTGCATGAAGTCCAGCAGGTTATCGAACAAGACTCTCAGTTGGCGGGTGTTGCTTAGCAGGGCGGGTACCCGCTCCCGCGCTTGGGACGCCGGGCCACCGTGGATTTCTATCCCTGCCAGCTCGCAAATCTGCCGGACCAGGCTGAGGATGTCATCAGTCTTGGACAGATAATCCAGAGCGCCCAGCTCACGTGCCTTGTCCCGAAACGCCTTGTCGGGATTGCAAGAGTACAAAATCACCTTCACTCTGGAAAGCCGCACGTCGTTGTGAACGAGGCGGCACAACTCCATCCCGTTCAGTTCGGGCATGATGAAATCGGACACCACCAGATCGACTGGCTCCTGGCGAAGGACTTCGAGCGCCCGCTCACCATTGTCCGCCTTCAGGATTTGAAAGCCCGCGTCGATGAAGGCCTGGCGGAGGAGGTCCGAGTAATCCGGATCATCCTCCACCAGCAGAATCGATTGCAGGTGCTGCTTGACTGGCATGGCTGGCCCTCCCTAATCCTTATCGTCTCCGGGCCGGCAGACTTTATGTTTTGTTGCCCGGCGGTTGGGCGGGAAAGGCCAAGTAGAAGGTGCTACCCAGTCGATGCGTCGATTCCACCCAAGCTCGGCCTCCTTGCTGGCCGGCCAGCTTGCGAACCGTGGCCAGCCCGATTCCCTCCCCCGGGGTCTCGATTTCCTGCACCCGGCCGAATGGCAGGAAGATCCTCTCCTGATCTTGCGGCCTGAGGCCGATCCCGTTATCCCGCACCCAAATCACCACTTCGCCGTCTTGAGCCAGCCCCCCCAGGGTGATCTCGCCGGGCCGGTCAGCCGACAGAAACTTCAGGGCGTTGCCGGCCAAGTGCCGGAGAATTTGCCGCAGCCGGTTCGGGTCCACCCAAAGTTCAGGCAGTGCGTCCAGCCTCAGGGTGGCGCTTTTGCCGGCCGCCTCTGAGCAAAGCTCTTCCACCACCTCCCGGGCCGCCTCGGTGGCGTCCACCCGCGCCCAGTGGACGGGCTCACGGCCCGCCCGGGACAGCTCCAGTAATGCCGCCAGCAGCCGCTCCATGCGCCGCGCGTTGCGCTCCAGAATCTGGATGGAAGGCTGGACCTTGTTCTCCACCAAGTGGTCAAACGCTTGGCGCTGCTCGGCGGTGAGATCCCACTCGCGGGCATAGGCCCCGAGCGCCGTGCAGGCGTCCGAGAGGCGCCGCAAAAACCCCTGAAAGTTGAGCAAAAGCCGATGAGGTGAATTGAAGGGGTGCTCGTGACGGCAGAAACCAAGTGTAAGCCCGCAGTGATCCTCCTGGTCGAGGACGAAGTCGGTGACCAGATCCTGACTCAGGAAGCCTTCAAGAGCTTGAAAACACCCCACGATTTGCGGATCGTTCCGGATGGGCAGGAGGCCCTCGACTACCTGTTTGGAGGGGGCAGCTACGCGCAGTCCCCCCCTCCGCGGCCAGACTTGATCCTGCTCGACCTGAACATGCCTCGGGTCAGCGGCCAGCAGGTGGCCGAGCGGATCCGAGCCGATTCGCGCCTGCGCAAGATCCCCATTGTCGTGCTAACCACCTCCCGCCGCCAGGAGGACGTGCTGCAGGCGTACGGCCGGGGCGTCGTCTCCTTTATCACCAAGCCGCTCGATTTCCAACAGTTTATGACCAGTGTCCAGGATCTGGAGTACCTCGTGAAATTCGCCTTGGCCATGAAGAGCCTGCACGAGCGCACGCGCGTCACCGACCGCCAGATCCTCCGACTGGCCCGCCGCCGTCACCAGCTCGAGCGCTTGGCCGAGACCATGTTTGACCGCCACATGCAGCGCATCGAAGCCATTTTCAGGGACCGCCAGGCGGACCCGGGCGGGGCCGACGCTTCCGCCATTGCTCCTGCCGAGGCGGCCACACGCGAGGCGCTCGTCCGGCTGGCCAACAAGATCCTGCAAGGGCGGCCGCCGCAGCCCCAGCCAGCCCCCGAAGGTTCCCAGCGTGCCGAGGAACAAGATTGGGAGGAAACCTCCTACACCGCCCGCGGCCTGTTCCACCTGGCCTGCCGTTTGGAATCTTTCGCGGAACACCCTGCGTCGGAGTCCCCCAGTGACGAGACGAAACAGACCCGGCGTCTTCCATGACCGTCTTGATCGCCGACGATAGTCCCCCCAACCGCCTGCTGCTGGAGAGAGCGGTTCAGAGCTTTGGCTACCAGACCGTCTCCGCCGGCGATGGCGAGCAGGCTTGGCAACTGTTCAGTGGCGGCGATTTCAGCTTTGTCATCACCGACTGGATCATGCCTGGCATGGATGGTCTGGAGCTGTGCCGGCGGATCCGCGCCGCAGCCTGCTCCCACTATGTCTATATCATCATGGCCACCTCGCGCTCCGGTCGTGAGGACCTGCTGGAGGCCATGGACGCCGGCGCCGACGACTTCATCGTCAAGCCCATTGACCGGCGGGAGCTGCAGGTGCGGATGCGCGCCGCCCAGCGCATCCTGAAGCTGCAAGCGGAGCTGCGGCTCACCAACGAGCAACTAGAGGTCATGAACGGCCGCCTGAGCCGCCTTTCCCGCCTCGATTCCCTCACGCAGCTCGGCAACCGCCTGGCCTTTGAAGAGCGCATCTCCGAGTTTCACCAGCGCGCCGTCCGCTATGGGAACAAATACGGCGTCATCATGTGCGACGTGGATCATTTCAAGGCCTACAACGACCAGCACGGCCATCTGGCCGGCGACGAGGCGCTGCGCCAAGTGTCCGCCGCTATGAAGAGTTCCCTGCGCGGCTCCGACGGCGCCTTCCGCTACGGAGGCGAAGAGATCGTCGCCCTGTTGCCCGAGCAGACTTTTCAGGACACGCTCCACACCGCCGAACGCCTTCGATCCACCGTCGAGTCCCTCCAACTGCCCCATAAAGGCAACTCGACTGGGGTGGTGACCCTCAGTTGCGGCGTTGCCGCCTGCCCGCTCGACGGCGAGACGCCCCCTAACTGGGA
>JACQDI010000412.1 GCA_016201195.1 Acidobacteriota bacterium
ACGCCCCGAGTATGATCTGCGTCAATTGCTCAAGGGAGGGGTACGCGGCAAGTACGCGAAGCGCTACCACGCCGGCACGAATCTGGTCCTCTTGGACCCTGAGGTCCGAAAGGCCTTTGCCAGCGAAAGAGCAGTCAACGACGCCTTGCGGCTCGTGATCGAGTTGCGCAAGATCGGGAGCGCCAGGGGCCGTTCAAACTGACACCGGGACGCGCGGGAAAGGACCGGCTAGCGCGCCGCCCAGGGAACCCGCCGAACCGGGCGCTGCAGGCGACGGCCGGGCTGCGGGAGTAAACAAGCCCATCTCACGCTAAGACGCCAAGCACGCAAAGGCCGCAAAGCACGTCCCGAGATTCTCTTTTGGAGGCTTGGCGGCTTGGCGCGAGATGTGCCTGTAAAGATGTCACTTGAGGTTTTCTTTGCGGCCTTTGCGCGCTTGGCGTGAGCGTCTTTGCCTGATAGTCCTTACCTCCCGCAAAGTTTACGCTTGCGAACCACAGTTTACTTGCTGGTTTCGGGGCGGCGCGTGTATCCTGCAATTTAGGGCCTGCTGATGCGGATTTTTCTTCTCTTTCTGACCGCCCTGGCGCCGCTCGCGGCACAGCAGACCAGGTATCTCAGCGACGCTGTCTGCCAGACCTGCCACCCCGACATCTGGGAAAAATTCAACCGCAACGCGCATTTCAAGATCATTGTTTCTCCCAAGCCGGTACAGAAGACCTTCGGCTGCGAGAGCTGCCACGGCCCGGGCATCGATCACCCCAAGGACCCGCGCATCAAGGCCAACATCAACCGCATCGAAGGTCGCGCCGCTAACCAGGTGCTCGACGCCTGCCTGGCCTGCCACGCTAAGGACTTCACCCGTTCCAACATCCGGCGCTCCGCACACTCCACGAACGACGTGGTGTGCACCAACTGCCACTCCATCCACGCCTCGCCCGCGCCAAAATACCTGCTCGCCAAGCAGCAGAAGGAGCTGTGCTACTCCTGCCACCTGGAGGCGAAAGCCCAGTTCAACATGCCCTTCCGCCACCGGGTGAACGAAGGCGCCATTGTCTGCACCGACTGCCACAACCCGCACGGAACTTTCAACCCGACCTGGCGGGGCGGCGCCCGGCCACGCCTGGTGGCGGATTCGTTCGGCAACGACGAAGCGTGTGTGAAGTGCCACACCGACAAGCGGGGGCCGTTCGTCTATGAGCACCCGCCGATGCGGATCGAGGGATGCGAGGCGTGTCACTCGCCCCACGGCAGCACCAACCCGCGGCTGTTGAAGCGGCCCGCCTTGTTTACCATGTGCCTGGAATGCCACACGGATGTTGCCGGCTTCGGCAGGGGCGGGTTCGGCGAACCGGCCCCGATAACATCCTTCCACCGCCTGGAGCAGCCGAAGTTCCAGAATTGCGTGACCTGCCACGTGCGGATCCACGGATCCAACACCAATCGGCTGTTCCAGAGATGAGATGCCGGTCAAAACTCGCCCTGCTGTTGCTTGTGGCCGCAGGCGCCTTGGCGCAGGAGGTCGATCACCGGATCGGCACCTACCGCGTCATCGATTCGTTCGAATACGGCTACCGCTCGGTTTTCGTCTCTGGGAATCGCGAGGCGTACCGCTCCGCTCTCAATTACAACAACGGTTTTCGGCTGCTGGATGGGACCCTGCGGATCCACTCCGGCGACGGCCACGGGCGATTCGTTGACGAGCTGGTGCTCACCACTTTCGGCGCGGGCGGCGATCCTTACCAGGCGAGCAGCCTGCGCCTGGAAAAAAACCGCTTCTACCGCCTCGACATGGGCTTCCGCGTTGTCAACTATTACGACCACCTGCTGGCGCTCTCGGGCGGCGAGCACCGCTTCAACACCGAGCGCATTTTCCAGAACTACGACCTGACGCTGTTTCCGACGCGCCGCTTCCAGCTTCTGGTCGGGTACGACCGCAACAACCAGAATGGCCCCGCGCTGACTTCCGAGGAGTTCGACGTCCGGCGGGAGGCGGCTTACCCTCGGGAGCAGTTCTTCGTCTTCGCCGATAACGTGCGGCGGCTCAACAACCAGTGGCGCGCCGGGGCCAACGCCACCCTGGCCGGTATCAAGTTTTCGTTCTTGCAGGGGTTGGACTACTACAAAGAAGATCCGCAGAACTCGCTCGGCCCGGTGCTGCGGGATGGGACCATCGGCCTGGCGCCGCAGGCGCTGCGCCGCAGCGATCCGGTGCACGGACGCACCCCGTTCACGCGGTTCAATGTCCACACCGACGCCAACCGGCGCTTGGCCGTGAACGGGCGGTTTGTGTACGCAGGCGGGGACCGCCGGTTCGCGCTCGACGAAAACATCTCGGCGTTGAGCCCGGTGGGCGGCGTGGTGACCCGCCAGGCCTACATCCTCGGCCTGGGACGCCGCAACCAGGGAACGGGCGACCTGACCCTGAGCATCCAGCCCGGGGAGCGGTGGACGCTCTCGAACACAACCTCCATCAACCAGACGCGCATCACCGGCGATTCGGCGTTTGTGGAGCTGCGCACGCCGTTGAGCGCTGCCGACCCGGGCCGCGATGAGTATTATTTCGACTATCTCGGCATCCGCCTGATCTCGAACGCGACCGACGTGAATTTCCGCCCGGGCAAGCGGATCGGTTTCTACGGCGGCTACCATTACTCGATCCAGCGGATCCGGAGCCGCGACATCCTCCAGGACGTGAGCGGCGCGCCCACGGATGTTCCGATCTTTAGCGTAGAGAACAGACTGCACTCGGGGCTGGCCGGCGTCCGGTTGCGGCCGCTTCCACCTTTGACGATGCTGTTCGACATCGAGTACGGGCACGCCGACCACCCCTTCACCCCCATCGGAGAGAAGCGCTATCACGCCGAAACCGCCAAGGCGCAGTGGAAGTGGAAGGCGTGGTTGGTGACCGGCAGCTTCAAAGCCTACCGCAACCGCAACAACGCGCCGCCGGTCCTCGACGCTATCGATGGCGGCGGGTCATTCAGCCACCACTACCAGAGCCGGCAGTACTCGGCGGGGCTGGCCTGGACGCCGGCCAAGCGCTACGGCCTGGACGCCGGCTACGGCAAGCTGCACCTGAATACTGCTTCGGGCATCGTAAACTTCCCGCTGGCGGCGGCGGTCACCGCGCGGCGGAGCCTGTATGAGAGCGAGCTCCACCACGCGCACGGGACCTTCCGGGTGGACGTCCACAACCACGTCGCTCTCTTCCTGGGGTATTCGATCGTGAAAGACACGGCGGGCGGCCGCGGCCTGCCTTTGGCTCCGGGCTTCGCTCTCACCTATCCCAACTTCGGCTTCGACGGAACTGACCTGATCAACGCCTACCCGCTCAGCTACCAGGCGCCGCAGGCGCGGCTCACAGTGAAGCTGCACAAGAAGCTTTCCTGGAATGCCAACTGGCAATACTACGGTTACCACGAGAGGTTCTCAGGGCTCGAAAACTACCACGCCCACATGAGTTCGACTAGCCTGCGGTGGGGGTTCTGACCCGAAGAGCAGGAGTCCGGTTTGCCAAAGTGTCGTCCGCCCTACGTCCTCATTGCTGATCCCTGCAAGCAGAGTCGGATTCTGCTACTCTTCAAGGCCTCAAGGCTGAACGGGCTTAACCCCACAAG
>JACQDI010000413.1 GCA_016201195.1 Acidobacteriota bacterium
ACAAAGCCAAGGCTGCTCGCCTGCTGCGCATCGACTACAAGACCATGCACTCAAAATTCAAGGAATACGGCCTTGCCGTAGCGGCAAGGGAGGGATATGGCCAAGCGGGATAGAGACAAAGAGAAATCTTCGGGGACGGGCCTGGAAGGCCTGGGGGGTCTGTTCAAAGGCCTGGGTGACCTGGTGGAGAAGCTGGGCGAACTGGCCGAAACCGGCCAGGAGCTTTCGCGGACGGGCGAGATCACCGGCGAAGACAAGCGGGTCAAGGGCATCTACGGCTTTACCGTTAAAGTCGGCCTGGGCGGGGACAAGCCCCGGATTGAGCCCTTCGGCAACATCCGCCAGGACGCCAAGTCCGGACGCACCGTGGTCCAGGAGGTCCGCGAGCCGGTCGTCGATGTCTTCGAGGAAGACAGCCACGTATTGGTGGTCGCGGAAATGCCCGGCGTCAGTATGGCCGACGTCCACATCGACGTGCGGGACGATGTGCTGACCATCAGCGCTGAGAAAGGCGACAAAAAGTATGGCAAGGAGGTCCTGCTGCCGCGCCCCTTTGCCAAAGAGAAGATGCAGGTCTCCTGCAACAACGGCGTGCTCGAAATCAAGTGCCTGCCGTAAAACCTATGGACCCTCCGGCGCTGAAGCTGAAAGTGACTGAAGCCCTCGGCAAAGACGTGGGACGCGCCTTTGCCCGCCTGGGCCCGGAGGATATGGAGAAGCTGGGCGTCTCCATCGGGGACGTGGTGGAGGTGGCCGGCAAGCGCAAGACCGTATGCAAGGTCATGCCGGCCTACAAAGACCTGCGCGGCCAGTCGAGAATCCAGCTCGACGGCCTGTCGCGGGAGAACGCCGGCGCCGGACTCGATGATTGCGTTCCCGTACGTAAGATAAGCTCGCGGCCAGCGGAGCGGGTGGTGCTGGCGCCCATCGGGATCACCCCTTCGGATCGGGATTTGTCCTACATCGGCAGCCTGCTCGACGGCCTGCCGGTGCTCGAAGGCAACCGTCTCCGGGCTACGCTGTTCGGAAGCCGGTGGGCGGAATTTCAGGTGGAGGGCACCCAGCCCCACGGGCCGGTCCTGATCAACCCGACCACCCAGTTGGTGGTGGGAAAGGCGGCGCCGCAAGCGGAGGCGGCCGCGCGCGCCCGCTCCTACGAGGATATCGGCGGGCTCAAGCCGCAGCTTCATCGCATCCGTGAGATGATCGAGCTTCCCCTCCGCTATCCCGAGGTATTCGAGCGGCTGGGGATCCAGGCGCCGAAAGGCGTGCTGCTCTACGGCCCACCCGGCTGCGGCAAGACCCTGATCGCCCGGGCCATCGCCCACGAAACTGAGGCCAATTTCTTCGCGGTCAGCGGGCCGGAGATCATTCACAAATTCTACGGAGAGAGCGAAGCGCACTTGCGGGGCATCTTCGAGGAAGCGGCTCGCAAGGCCCCCAGCATCATCTTTCTGGATGAAATCGACGCCATCGCCCCCAAACGGGAGCAGGTGCTGGGAGAAGTGGAGAAGCGGGTGGTGGCCCAGTTGCTGGCCCTCATGGACGGGCTGAACCAGCGGCAAAACCTGATCGTGATCGGCGCCACCAACTTGCCCAACGCCCTCGATCCGGCCTTGCGCCGGCCGGGCCGCTTCGATCGGGAAATCGCCATCCCCATTCCCGACCGTCATGGGCGCGAGGAGATCCTGGGCATCCACAGCCGGGGCATGCCGGTGGCCTCCGACGTGGACATGAGCCACCTGGCGGAGATCACGCACGCCTTCGTGGGCGCGGACCTGGAAGCCTTGTGCCGCGAAGCGGCCATGATCTGCCTGCGCCGCCTTCTGCCTGACATCGATTTCGCGCTGGCGCGTATCCCGTACGAGCAGTTGGCCAAGCTCGAAGTGCGCATGGAGGATTTCTTAGAGGCCTTGCGGGACGTGGAGCCCTCGGCCACGCGTGAGGTCTTCGTGGAAGTCCCCGACGTTCGCTGGCAGGATGTGGGAGGCCTGGGCCAGATCCGGGATCGGCTTTTGGAAGCGGTCGAATGGCCGCTCCGCTATCCCCACCTGTTTGCCGCCGCCGGCATCCGCCCGCCCAAAGGCATTCTGCTCTCCGGTCCCCCCGGCTGCGGCAAGACGCTGCTGGCGAAGGCCATCGCCAACGAAACCAACGTGAACTTCATTTCGGTGAAGGGACCGGAGCTGCTGTCGAAGTATGTCGGCGAATCCGAGCGCGGGGTGCGCGAGGTCTTCCGCAAGGCCCGCCAGGCTGCGCCGTGTATTATGTTCTTCGACGAGATCGACGCCCTGGTGCCGGTTCGGAGCGCCGGTGTTTCCGATTCACGGGTCTCCGAGCGGGTTCTCAGCCAGCTCCTGATCGAGCTCGACGGGGTGGAGGAGCTGAAGGGCATTCTGGTGCTGGGCGCCACCAACCGGCCCGATCTTCTCGATCCGGCGATCCTGCGGCCCGGCCGTTTCGATGAGGTCCTCGAAATCCCTCTGCCCGACGAGCCGGCCCGCCGTGAAATCTTTGCCGTGCATTTGCGCCGCAAACCACTGGGCCCCGGGATCGACGCGCAGGATCTCGCGGCGCGCACCCCCGAGTTCAGTGGGGCCGAGATCCAGGGTGTATGCCAGCAGGCCGCTCGCCGGGCCGTGCGGCGGGCGGTGGAGGTCGAGAAAGCCGGCGCCGCGAAAACTGGCAAGGAGGAGCGAGCCGCAGTGACGGTGGAAGCCGCCGATCTGGACGCCGCCCTGCAGGAGGCTCGCCCGCAATAGATGCAGGAAACAGACACAGCGTTGTACCTGTTCTGCTTTGCCCGTCCGTCACTCGATCCGCTTCCCAACACGCCGGGCGTGGAGGAAACCAGTCGTGTTCTGGTGCAGCATTTTCCCGCTGCCGCCGCCGTCCTCTGCGAGGTTTCGGTATATGATTTCTGTGGCCCGGCGGCCGAGCGCCGCTTGCAGGATCTGGCCTGGGTGGGGCCCCGCGCCTGCCGTCACGAACAGGTCATCGAGCAGATCATGCGCCTTTCGCCGGTGTTGCCGGCTCGCTTTGGAACCCTGTTCTCTTCCCTGACCCGGCTGCGGGAATTCGTGGACGGGCACAGTAAGGCCATTGCCGGTTTTCTCCGGCGTGTGGAGGGCCACCAGGAGTGGGGAGTCAAGGTGGTGTTGGATCGCGACAAAGCCCGGGAGCCGGTCGTGTCCGAGGAGCAGGAAGCGCAGCTCGCCGCGTTGCCGGAGGGAACCCGGTACCTCCAGAAGCAACGGATGCGGGCCGAACACGAAAAGTCGCTCCGGCGCCGCGTGCAGGAAATCTGCCAGGGAGTGGCCGGCGACCTGCGCTCGCAGGCCGCGGCTTTCGTCGACCGGAAGGTTGTACCTGGCGGCGACGGCGAAGACGGTCCGGTCGAGACGCTCTTGAATTGGGCCTTCCTGCTGCCCCAGGACCGGACAGCGGTGTTTTGGGAGGCCGTCGAGCAGGCCAATCGCGAGCAGGCCGGCCAGGGATTGACCTTCCGCGCGTCGGGGCCCTGGCCGCCCTACAGCTTCGCTCCCCCGCTCGGCATGGAAGGACGCTCGTGAGCTACCTGCTCTACTGCGTTTTTCACGAACAGGGGCTGGCCCCGGCTGAGTTGCCCCCGGGAGTGGACCGACAATCCGTCTTCGTGCTGTCCTGCCAAGGGTTGACCGCAGCCGTTTCCGAGCTGGCAGTCCCGCAGCCGGACCGGACGGACTTTTCCCATCTGCTGGCGTATGAAAGAGCGGTGACCTGGTTTCATCGCCGCGGGACGGTCATTCCCATGCGCTACGGATCCATATTT
This sequence comes from Acidobacteriota bacterium, assembly GCA_016201195.1. Lineage (GTDB taxonomy): Bacteria > Acidobacteriota > Terriglobia > Bryobacterales > JACQDG01 > JACQDI01. Next base: position 3,812 of record JACQDI010000413.1, read on the forward strand.
GCAGAACTGTCCGAAATTACTGGCCTGCTGG
>JACQDI010000414.1 GCA_016201195.1 Acidobacteriota bacterium
CGGATCCACACCCGGATTGCGGATCGGACGTCCACTTTTGTCGAGTCCCTTGGCCCAGGTTTGGGTGGCGAACGGTTTTCCGAGCAGAAACTGGCCGGTCTGGCGGTCCAGCACGTAATAGAAGCCGCTGCGATGCGCCCAATAGACGAGCTTCCGGGGCTTGCCACGCCATTCGGCATCGACCAGCACGGGGACCTGCACCGAGTCCCAATCGTGCACGTCGTGCGGGACCATTTGGAAGTGCCACTTCAGCTTGCCGGTATCCGCGTCGACCGCGATCGCAGAATCCGAATACAGGTTATCGCCCTGGCGGGCATCCCCGTTCCAATCGGGTGACGGATTTCCCGTGCCCCAGATGATCAGGTTCTGCTCGGGATCGTAGGAACCGGTCACCCAGGTGGGCGCGCCGCCGTGCTTCCACGCATCGCCGGGCCAAGTCTCGTTGCCTTTCTCGCCCGGTCCGGGAACTGTCCAGAAGCGCCAGCGGCGTTGCCCGGTCTTGGCGTCATAGGCGTCGAGGAAGCCGCGGATCCCGTATTCGCCGCCGGCGATTCCGGTGATGACCATGTCTTTGACGATCAGCGGGGCCGGCGTGATCGCGTGGCCGGTCCGATAGTCGGCCACTTCGATATCCCAAAGCACGGCGCCCGTCTTGGCATGCAGCGCCACCAGGTGTGCGTCCACCGTCCCCACGAAGACGCGGTCGCCCAGGACCGCCACGCCGCGATTGACCTGCCCGCAGCAGACATTGATCTTGTTCGGCAGGCTCCGCTTGTAGCGCCAGAACTGCCGCCCGGTGGCTGGGTCGAGCGCGACCACGTTGGAAGGAGGCTCGCTCAGATACATGACTCCATCCACCACCAGCGGGGTGGTCTCGATTCGGTGGGTGACCGGCATCTGGTACGCCCACGCCAGCTTCAGATTCTGCACGTTCTGCCGGTTGATCTGATCGAGCTTGCTATATCGCCAGCCTTTGTAAGAGCCCGAGTAAGTGAGCCAGTTTTGAGGCTCAGACTCCGCCTGGAGCAAACGCTCGTAGGTCAACTGCCCATAGACCGAGCCGGCCGCCAGCGCGGCGCAGAAAATCAGACGCATGCTCTTCATTGTGACCCCCGTTGCCGCTGGAGCGACCAAAGATACGCCACCAGATCGTTCACCTCGTTTTCACGCAACTGGCCTGTGAAGGACGGCATTACCGAAGCCTTGTCCATTTCGAACTTCCGGAAATCGCGCTTGGACAATGACCGAAGTCCCCGCGAGAAATCCAGGATCTGCACGGTGTGGGTGTCCTCGTTCATCAGAAATCCGGAGTAAGTAGCGCCGTTTTCGTGGGTGATTTTCGCCACCCAGTACTCGCGCAGGACCTGGGCATTGGGATTGAGAATCGCCTGCCGCAGATGCTCGACCGAGCGCTGCGACCCGATCACCGACAGGTCCGGCCCCTGGACGCCGCCTTCTCCCCGCACCAGGTGGCAGGCGGTGCATCCCTTGTCCCGAAACAGCTTTCCGCCGCGCGCCGGGTCCCCCGCAGGCCGATCCGTGCTGCCCGTCCGGCTGAGCGACCGCACGTAGGCAACGACCTGCCAGACCTGGTCCGGTGAGAAGAAAACACCGGGCATCGCCGTGCCCGGGATGCCATCGGAGATGTTGCGTAGCAGGTCGGCGTCCGTGCTTCCGTGGAAGAACACGCCGGTGGTGAGCTTGGGTCCGCGATCTCCTTCGCCTCCCAATCCATGACACTCCGCACAGTGCGAACGAAAGATTTTGGCGCCGGCGGCCGCATCGGCAGGTGTGGCGTGAGGGTTCTTCAGCTCGTTTTCCTGGCCGAAGGCGGCCGCGGCGACGAGCAACATCAGGGCAAGCGGCATTCGCTCGAACCTCCCTTCGAGGGACTTGGAGCAATTGTAGATCAAATCCAATCTCTCCTGCGCTGCCCGGCTTGACGGTACTTGCGCTCGTCCCCGGAATATGCTTCAATAACTGTAGATCCAAATACGGTGCCCGCAATGAAATATTTATTGCTGGTGCTTGCGTGTTTGGTGTTACCCGCGCAAACACAGGATCCCGCCCGCGATCCACTCGACAAAGCTTATCAGGCGCTTCGAGAGAAGAAGTATCTCGACGCAATCGATCAATTCCAGCTTGCCGTCAAAGCTGCACCCGACCGGGCGGCGATCCGCAAGGATCTGGGCTACGCCTACCTGAAGGCCGGTGAAACCGAGTGGGCCCGCGAGATGTTCGAGCAGGCGTTCGCGCTCGATCCGCAGGATCATCGCGTGGCGCTGGAGCTGGCCTTCCTGTGTCACGAAACAGGACGGGAGTCGCGCGCGCTCGAGCTGTTCGAACGCGTACAACGCTTCGGCGACGCGGAATCGAGGAAGGCCGCAGCAGAGGCGCTCGGCCGGGTGGACGCCGGCCTGCACGCGGTGATCGAGCGCTGGGGCGCGGCCGTCGGCCAGGATCCCTCGAATCGCGCCGCGCGGCTGGAGCTGGCCCTGAACCTCGAAAAGCACCGCGAGCCGGCGCGGGCCGCCGAGCAGTACTTGGCCGCGTGGAGGCTGCCTCCTCGCCGGGACGAGACGTTGCTGGGGCTGGCCCGCGCTCGCCATGACGCGGGCGATGCGGAAGGCGCCAACGGGGCGTGGCTGCTCGCCTCCCGCTCGGCTGACACACGCATCGCGGAGCGCGCCCGGGCCAAGCTTCCCCGCCGCGACCCGTTCGCCAACGAGTACCGCCGCGCGCTCGACCTCGATCCATCCCACACCGGCTTGCGCCGCGACCTGGCCTTTCTGTGGCTGGCCGTGGGCCGGCCGGACGAGGCGGTCAAGGAACTGGAGCTAGTCGTCGGCCAGGACCCGCACGACATGGCGGCCGCGGCTCAACTGGGATTCCTCTACCTCGCCCGGCGCGACCGGGCGCGAGCCGTGCCCCTGCTCGAGCGGGTCGCCGGCGGGCCGGACCCCGAACTCGCCCGCCGCGCCCGCCAGGCGCTCGGAAAGCGGGACACCTCGTCCCATAACTCGTCTCATAAAATTCTCGGCGAGAAAAGCCTGGCCCTGAGCTATCTCCGGGACGCCCTCCGCGAGTTTCAGCTCGCTCACGAAATCGATCCGGATGATGCAGAAGTGGCTCTCAAGCTGGGGGTCGTTCACAACCTGCTGCACGACGATCGGGAGGCGGTGCGCTGGTTTCGCCTGGCGATGCTCAGCACGGACCCGGCCCTCGCCTCCGAGGCCCGCCGCAGCTACAACAATCTCGCGCCCCAGTTCCAGCGGGTCCAGAGCAGTTTCTGGATGCTGCCCCTCTATTCCAGCCGCTACCGCGACGCCTTCCATTATGCTCAGCTCAAGACCGAGCTGCGCCTGGGCCGGTTCCCACTGCGCCCGTATCTTTCCCTGCGCCTGGTCGGCGATTGGAGGCGCAAGACCACGGGGCCGCTGCCGCAATTCCTCTCCGAGAGTTCCCTGATCGGCGCGGTGGGGATGCGCACGCCAGTCTTTCGCGGCTTGACCCTTTGGGCCGAGGCGGGAGAAGCAGCGAGCTACCTGAAACAGCGGCCACCGGGCACGCCGCGCCTGGGGCCCGACTATCGCGGCGGCGTCGCTTGGTTCCGCAACCTGGGCGCATCGCTCGGCGGCGAGTCGCCCGGCGCCTTCGCCGAGTTCAACATGGACGGCGTCTTTCTAAGCCGCTTCCAAAACAACTTCATCACCTACTGGCAGGCGCGTCCCGGCTATCGCCTGCCTCAGCTAGGTATCTGGCGCACCCAGCTTTTCTGGAACG
>JACQDI010000415.1 GCA_016201195.1 Acidobacteriota bacterium
CGAAATCAGCAACACGCACAGGTCTTCCGGGGGGTGCGTTTGGTTTGCTGTTTCACACCTTGCCGAACCCTACTTCTTGTGGGCCTGGTGGCCGCCTGGCTGGATCAGGATCTCCTTGGCGACCAGCTCGCCGGTGGCCAGTGTGGTACCGAATACCATCACCGGGTCGCCCTTCTTCAGGTCCGAGGCGCGGGCTGCCTGGTCGCCGCGCTCCAGCTTGGTCTTATCGTTGAGGATCACGGTTTTCACCCCGGCTGCCGTCTTCAGCTCCAGCCGGTCGCCGGCCACCGACACTACCTCGCCCCGGATGCCCTGGCCTTTATGCTTGCTGGCATCGTGGGCCTGGAGAAACAAGGGCGCCGCCAGCGCCACCGCCAACAGGGTCCGCAACATTCGTAAACTCATGCCACCTCCGATTCGCCGCTTCTTATGATATCGCGCAAGCGAAGAATCCGTCGCCCTCGCATTGGCCGGGGATCCAGTGCCGCACGTCGCCCACTTCGAAATCATCGCCTGCCGCTGCCCGCACCACCTCTTCGTTTTCCTCGGGCTCGAGCGAACAGGTCGCATACACCAGACGGCCTCCGGGCGCCAGCAGTTTCAACGCCTGAGCCAGGATAGCCCGCTGGCGCGCGGCGAGGTCGGCCAAATCGGCCGGCTGGAGCTTCCATTTGATCTCGGGATTGCGCGCGAGGGTCCCGGTCCCCGAGCAGGGAGCGTCCAGCAGGATGCGGTCGAAGGGGGTTGAGAACGGCAGGGGCCGGGTAGCGTCCAGGGCGACCAGGTCGACCGGCAGCGTAGCCAGCCGCCGCATTGTCAACAGGCGCTGGGGGTGTAGATCGCAGGCCACAGTGTGAACCTGCGCCCCGGCCTGCTCGACCGCCTGGAAGGTCTTCCCGCCGGGGGCCGCGCACAGATCCAGGAATCGGTGGCCAGGTCTAAGACCAAGCAGCGGCGTCACGCGCTGGGACCCGAGGTCTTGGATGCGCACGCGCCCCAGCCGGAAACAATCGGCCCGCGCCGGGTTGCCCTGGCGCACCCGGCGGCAGTAGGGCAGTTCGGTCGCCTCGGTTTCCACACCTTCCTCCTGGAGCATTCGCAGCGTTTCTTCCGGGTCGAAACAGGCATTGAGCCGCAGGTAGGTGGCGGGCGTCTCCAGCGAGGCCAGCGCCAGCCTGTCGGCGGCCTCCGGCCCGAATTGGCCGCGCCACCGGTCGAGCAGCCACCCTGGCACAGCCCACTCCGAGGCCGGCGACGGGGCCTGGTTCCGGCACGACATCATTTTCCGCAGCACGGCGTTGACCAGCCCGGCGGCCGAGGTCTTTCCCGCCCGCTTCACGATCTCCACACTTTGGGAAACGGCCGCCCGCTCGGGGATCCGGTCCAAGCGCAGCAGTTGATACGCCCCCAGACGCAACGCCAGCCGGACCTCCAGATCCAGCTTTGCCACCGGCCGTCCGGCGGCCTGCTCCACGAGCCGGTCCAGCACGCCCTGCCAGCGCAAGACCCCCAGCGCCAGCTCTTCGGCCAGCCCCAGGTCCCGCTCGTCCAGTCCCTCCGTGAGGGGCGAATGGAGCAGGTCGGCGGCGAAGCCCCCTTCCCGCTCCACGCGTCGTAATACCCGGTATGCCGCCCATCGCCCCGCCGATACGGCCATTTCTGATTTCCGTCCCAATAATGCTATAATTCCCTCGAAAATTCCATCGAGGTTTCAGGACCTACGGAGGCGGATGCCGCACCGAGTGGAGTTGAAAATCTCGAGCGATCCACGCTGGCTTCGCACGGTGCGCGCGATGATGCAGGAGGTTTCCCGCGAGGTCGGATTCACCGAGCGGGAGCGATGTGACATTATGATCGCGGTGGATGAAGCCCTGGCCAACGTGATGAAGCACGCGTACAAGGGTGACCCGAACGGCCCGGTCTCCCTCAGTTGCATCGCTGAGGACGGGAGGCTGGAGATCGTCCTGTGCGACCAGGGCGAGGCCTGCGACCCCAAGAACCTGGAGCCTCCGCCGCCCGAAGAGATGCGGGTGGGAGGCCGTGGGATTTTCTTGATGCGCTCGACGATGGACGAAGTGTCGTTCGAGCGTAACGGGAATCATAATTACGTTCGCCTGCGAAAGCGTGTGAAGCCGCAGGGTGGTTAGAAAAATGTCTAAGGACCTTGAACTGAATATCGTCCGCAACGGCGCCTGCTCCGTGATCGAGATCCAGGGGGACATCGACCTGAAGACCTCGCCCCAGGTCCGGGCCGCCATACTGGACTTGTTTGAGAAGCGCGGCCAGGAGCGCGTGATCCTGGACCTGAAGGGCGTCAACTACATCGACAGCTCCGGCGTGGCCAGCCTGGTGGAAGGGCTGCAGCAGGCCAAGAAACACAAAGCCCGCTTCATCCTGAGCTGCTTGAACCAGGCGCCCCGCCACGTGCTGGACCTGACCCGGCTGACCAGCGTGTTTGAAATCACGCAAACGGTGGACGAGGCGCTGAAGTAAGGGGTCAGGAGACAGAAGTCAGGAGTCAGAAGAAAAAACCCGCGACTGGAGCTGCTGACTCCTGACTCCCTTATGACTCTCACCCAGATCGGGCACTCGACTATTGAAACTGTCGAATACGTCGGCGGCCTCACCATTCAGTTTGGCCGCGGCGTGGCGGCGGTGTTCCGCCTGAACCCGTTCCGCGGCAGCCGCCTGCGCTGGCACACCACCATCCGCCAGATGGCCGTGGTCGGAGTGGAGGCGCTGCCGGTGGTCTGCCTCATCTCCGGCTTCGTGGGCCTGATCATGGCGTTGCAAGGGGCCTACGAGCTGAAGAAATTCGGCGCCCTGCAATACGTGGTCAGCCTGGTCGGGGTCAGCATCACCCGCGAGCTGGGTCCGTTGATGACGGCCATCATCATCATCGGCCGCTCCGGCTCAGCTTTCGCCGCTGAAATCGGCACCATGACGGTGACCGAAGAGGTGGACGCCCTGCGCACTATGGCACTGGAGCCGGTCGACTTTCTGCTGGTGCCGAAGCTGGTGGCCATGATGGTGATGATGCCCTGCCTGGTCATCGCCGCCGACACGGCGGGGATCCTCGGAGGCGCGGTCTTCACCTATGCCAGCCTGGGCATGAGCCTGCGGAACTATCTCTCGATCACGTCCGAGGTGCTCCTGCTGCGCGATATCATCACCGGCCTGATCAAGAGCCTGGCGTTCGGAATGATCATCGTCCAGGTCGGCTGTTTCGAGGGCTTCCATGTGCGCGGCGGCCCGGAGGGCGTCGGCCGCGCCACCACCAAGGCCGTGGTCCAGTCCATTTTCCTGGTGATCATAGCGGATCTGCTGTTTACCGCCTTCTTCTATTTATTCTGGTCGTGACCGCCCATGGCTGACGGCTCTAAAATGATCGAGGTCCGGAACGTCATCGCCGGGTACGGCAACCGGATCATTCTGCACGGCGTGAGCCTGGACGTGCGGGCGGGCGAAACGATGGTGATCCTGGGCGGCAGCGGCTCGGGCAAGAGCACGCTGCTGCGGCACATCGTGGGACTGGAGCGGCCGCGCTCGGGGCAGATCCTCGTCAAGGGCGTGGACATAGCCAAGTGCTCGCGGCGGGAGCTAAACGAGGTCCGCAAGGCCATGGGCGTGTCGTTCCAGGGCTCGGCCCTGTTCAACTCCATGACCGTCGGCGACAACGTGGCCCTGCCCCTGCGCGAGCACACCTCGCTCGCCGAATCCACCATCAGGCTCATGACCCGCATCAAGCTGGAGCAGGTGGGCCTAGCCCCGTGCGAGAATTATTACCCTTCGCAGCTTTCTGGCGGGATGAAGAAGCGGGCCGCGGTGGCCCGCGCCCTGGCTATGGACCCGGAAATCCTGCTCTTCGACGAGCCCTCGGCGGGTCTGGATCCGATCATCGCTGCCGGCATCGACGAGCTGATCCTGGAGCTGAAGCGGGCCTTCACCCAAATGTCCATCGTGGTGGTGACCCACGAACTGGCCAGCGCCTTCCTGATCGCCGACCGTGTCGCCGTGGTCGACAAAGGGCGGATCATCGCCATCGGCCGCATGGAGGAGATCCGCTCCAGCAGCAACCCCCGCGTGCGGCAGTTCCTGGACCGTGTCCCCGATCCGGTGTCCGCGGACCAGGAGGCGTTCCTGGAAAGGCTGATAGAATGATGGCGATTGGGTGATTTGTTGATTTCGTGATTTGGTGATTTGCGCGGCTCGTGCGGCCTTGGTTGTAAATCACAAATCGCCAAATCAACAAATCACCAAGTCATAAAACGTATGTCGAATGAAGCTAAGGTCGGTCTTTTCGTCCTGGTCTCGCTGCTGATCTTCGTGGTGGCGTTTGCCTCGATTGCCAACGTGCAGTTGCGCGGGGGCATGGTTCGCTACAAGACCTATTTCACCTTCGCGGGCGGCATCGAGAAAGGCGCCGTAGTGCGCTTTGGCGGTCTTAAGGCGGGGGTGGTTACCGACATCCATCCCTGGAGCGAAGATCCAACCAAGGTAGAGGTGCTCCTCGACGTCAAGCCCGGCACCCCCATGCGCGAGGATTCCCTGGCCGCCATCAGCACGCTGGGCATGCTCGGCGAGAATTACCTGGAGATCAGCCCCGGCAAAAAGGATGCGCGGCCGCTTCCTCCTGGCAGCGCCGTCCGCTCGACCGAGATGGTCGATTTCGCCACGCTCACCCGCCGCATCGGAGCGATGACCGAAAGCTCCCAGGCCCTGATCGAGGACCTGCACAAGAACCTCAACCAGATTTCCGAAAAGGCCGACCGCTTGATCGCCAACCTGAACGAGGTCACCGGCGAGAAAAACCGCAAGAGCTTCGAGGAGCTGCTCGACCGCAGCAACAAAATGGTTGCCGAGCAAGCCCCCAAGATCAACGACATCACCGACAACCTCCAGCAGACCACCCGGAAGATCGACGCTCTGGTCACCGAGTTCCGGGGCACCAACACCAAGATGGGCGACCTGATCAGCAACGTCAACAAGACCGTGGACGAAACCCGCGATCCTCTCAAAGACGACCTCAAGCAGCTCCAGGACGCCATTGCCCAGACCCAGTCGCTGATCGAGCAGTTGCGGGGCACCCTGGCCTACAACGATGAGAACATCAACCGCATGATCGAGAACTTCCGCTTGAGTTCCCAGAACCTGGCCGAGCTCACCGCCGACGTCAAGCAGCGGCCGTTCAGCCTGTTCCGCATCAAGCCCAAGCCCGACCGTCAAGTGCCGGTTAAATAGTCCAGTGGGACCTTGGGTGTTCCCCAGCTCATCAGGCCGATCACGCCCGGCTGAACCTGTCTGCCCTTCCTGTATAATCAAAGCCATGAAAGCCACGCAAGAACGCTTAGCCGTGCTGGTCCGTCATGAAGGCGAAACCCCGCGCGAGCGCTCCACCTGCGGCTGGCGCGACCTGCTCATCAGCCGCCAGGACGCCAACGTCTCTGCCTGGGTGCATGCGGTCGATATCGACGGCGCCCGCGAGCACTACCACAAGCGCGCCACCGAGCTCTACTACGTGCTGGAGGGCGAAGGCACGGTGCGCCTGGACGGCGTGGAGCACCCGGTGCGCAAGGGCTCGATCGTGCACATCCCTCCGGGCGTGATCCACGGCGCCCACCCGATATCAGCGAGGACGACCTGTTCTTCCCGGAGTAAAGCCATGGCCTTCTGCTCGAGTTGTGGAGCCGCGATGGAGGGAGCGGTACAGGTCTGTCCCCGCTGTGGCGTGCGGACCGGCCCGCCTCAAGCCGTCGAGCACCACATGGTCACCACGGCCTTCGAACTGGACGGCTTCCGCATCGTGCGCAACCTGGGCGTGGTCCGCGGCATCACCGTGCGCTCCCGGTCCGTATTCGGCACCATCGGGGCAGGCCTGCAAACCCTGGTCGGCGGCAACATCACTCTGCTCACCGAGCTGTGCGAGAAAACGCGCCAGGAATCGTTCGAGCTGATGATCCAGCACGCCTCGGCCATGGGCGCCAACGGCATCATCGGCGCCCGCTACGATGCTACCGAGGTGATGCAAGGGGTCACCGAAGTGCTGGCCTACGGCACGGCGGTGGTGGTCGAGCCCCGAAACCCGGGATGAGGATTTGTGGTAAGCTAGTGGCATGCGAATTACCATAGATCGTTCGGGCAGGCTGGTGATCCCCAAGCAGATCCGCGACATCGCCGGGTTGTGGCCGGGCGTCCAGCTCGACGTCGAGTACCGGGACGGCAAGATCGAAATGGAGACGGTTTCCAGGGTCAAGCTGGTGCGGAAGGGGTCCCTTCTGGTGGCGACCGTCCCTCGCAAGTACATGCGCCGCAAGCTGACTCACGAAGACACCATGAGGATTCTCGGGCTCGTGCGCCAGCGAAAGCTGTAGCGGAATGCAATCCGACCGCGTAAGAGTCGCCCTGGACACCAGTGTCCTAGTGCCGCTGTTCAGCGTATGGCACGGATTCCATGAGGCGACGGTACGAGAGTATGAGAGGCTGCGCCGCGAAAGGGTACAGTTCGTGGTGCCGACGCACGCGCTGCTGGAGTGTTTCTCGGTGCTGACCCGCCTGCCCGGGGATTACCGGATGCCGTCCGACGAGGCGAAACAGCTCCTGGAGGAGAACTTCTCTACCGAC
>JACQDI010000416.1 GCA_016201195.1 Acidobacteriota bacterium
CGCTCTGCACCGTCGCCTGCACTTTGTGTGTGTAAAGAAACTGGAACGACCCCATGCCGGAGCTGGAGACAGCGAGCCAGTTGCCTCCGCTCTGCGTGGTCGCCCGGAAGCTCGGCGGCGGGCCGGAAGGCGTTTGGAAGCTGACCGAGTCGTTGGCGCCCGCGGCCGGCGCCGCGTAGAAATCCAGACGTGAGGGAACATTGCCGTTGACGTAGACGGTCACGCGGACCCTCTGCGGCGCGTCGAACGCATTCGGGTCGCCGACCGTTACCACGCCGGCGTAAGCGCCGGCGGCGAGCCCCGAAGCGTTCAGCAGCACTCGAACCGGCCGGCAGCTCTTGCTGCCATCAAAGGTGCACGGGCGGGCGGTATCCACTGAAGGCGTGAGCCAATTGGGAGACCCTGTCGCCTGCGGGTTCAGCGTCCCATCCCCGACGTCATAGGCCTCGAAGAAAACGTTAGTCGGCCCGTTAGTCCCCTGCTGGACCCAGATCGGACGCAGGCTGGCGGTGTTCAATCGCAGAGTTGGTGCGGCTACGGCCATCCCCGCCAGCGCTAGAAACAGAGAAAGAGAGCAAATGATCTTTCGAGCCATCATGGAATTAAGTCCGGTAGGTAATTGGACGCGGAGCAAAAATTATAGCACAGACAGAAACCGAGAACGGGGCTATAATGCGGCTCATATGTTACATTCCACCCGACGCGAATGGCTGCAGGCACTGGCGGCGGCGCCGGCACTGGCGGCGGCCGCGCGAGCCACGCCCGCCTCCGGCCTGAAAATGAAGATCACCCGGTTCGACGTGATCCCGGTGCGCGTTCCGTTCCACCCGCGCCTGCGCGACAATTTCATCGAGAGCTACCGCAAGCAAAACCGCAACCAGACGACGTACGACTCGACCATGGTTCGGCTGTACACCGACGCCGGGCTGACCGGCGTGGCCGAAGCCGGCCTGTCGCCCGCCGCCGCCCGCGACACGCTCCAGAAAATGGTCGGGCGCTCCCCCTGGGAGTACGCCCTGGATGATTCCATCGGCGGCTTGCTCATCGCGGTTTATGACTTGATGGGACAGGTGGCGGGTGTCCCGGTTTCGAAGCTGTTTGCACCAAACCCTGCCCAATGGATCCAGCAAACCTGGTGGAGCCACTGCTTCCGTCCCCGCCTGATGCAGTCCGAAGCCAAGCTCGCCGCCGAGTCCGGATACCGCGTCCACAAGGTGAAGGCGCGACCCTGGGAGGACCCGATCGAGCACGCGGCGGTGATCTCGGGCGTCGTGCCCTCGGACTACCGCGTGTGGTTCGATGCCAATTCTTCCTGGGGCTCGGTTGGCCGCACACTCGAGTTCGCCAAACAGCTCCAGAAGTATCCGATCGTGTTCGGCCTCGAAACGCCCATGCCGCGGGAAAACACCGAGGGCTACCGGCAGTTGCGCGGCAAGATCCATCTGCGCCTGGCCGACCACATGGAGGGACTAAACGCCTTGCGCTATATCCGCGAATCGATTCTCGACGCCTTCATCGTCGGCGCAGGCCGGCTGGGCCGCGCCATGCTCGCCAAGGGCGCGCTCGGGGAATTCTTCGGCATCCGGCTGTGGGTGGAAAACGGCATCAACACCGGCATCTCCCAGGTCTTCCAGGCCCATCAGGCAGCGGCATTTCCGGCCATCGAGTACACCATCAGCGTCACCCACACCCTCGAGGACGACCTGATGAAGGAGCCGTTCACCATGCAAGGCGGCTTCTACAAAGTGCCCCAAGGACCCGGTCTGGGAGCCACCCTCGACGAGGCCGCCCTGGAAAAATACCGGCTGGGGTAAACACATGCGCATCACCAAAGTCGAAGTCATCCCGACGAAGATTCCGTTCAACGCGCTGGTGCGAGAGAACATGCTCGAGAACTACCGCCGCGAAAACGTGGATCGCCCCTATTACTCCCCATGGGTCGTGCGAATGTATACTGACGAGGGCCTGGTGGGACTGGGCGAAACCAACCACGACGCCCGCGAGCTGCTCAAGAAATGCGTGGGCCGCTCGCCGGCCGAGTTCCTGCACGACGACTCGCTGCGCGGCGCCGTCACCGCCATCTACGACCTCGTGGCCCAGGCCGCTGGGGTTCCCGTCTCGCGCCTGTTTTCCCCCTCGCCCCGAGCCCGAGTCCAGCAGATCTGGTGGAGCCATTGCCTGCGCCCCAAGCTGCTCCAGGCCGAAGCCAAGCGCGGCATCGCACTCGGTTACACGGTTCACAAGATCAAGGCGCGTCTCTACGAGGATCCGGTCGAGCAGATGGCCGCCCTCGCCGATGTGGTCCCGCAGGATTACTCGGTGTGCATCGACGCCAACTCCTCGTTCCAGAATCCCGCCCGCGCGCTCTCGGTCGCCGAGGCGCTGAAGAAGCACACCTTCGTCAAGGGATTCGAGGAGCCGATCCCTTCTACGGACCTCGAAGGCTACCGCACGCTGCACGGGAAACTGCCGTTCCGGCTCGCCGTGCATTGGGAGGCGGTCGATACTCGCGCCTTTGTCCTGGAGCGGCTCGTCGACGCCTTCGTGGTCGAGGATTGGCTGTGGGGCAAGGCAATGCTTACCAAGGTCGGCGTCACCGACTACAGCCGCCAGCGCCTGTGGGTCGAAAACGGCCTCTTCACCGGCATCTCCCAGGTCTTCCAGGCCCACCAGGCGGCCGCCTTCCCCAACTTCGAATACACCATCAGCCTCACCCACATCGGCGAGGACGACTTGGTCGTCGAGCCTTTCACCATGGAGAAGGGCCTCTACAAAGTGCCCACCAAACCCGGCCTGGGCATCACGCTGGACGAGGCGGCGCTGGAGAAGTACCGGACGGGGTGATCTCGCAAGAGCGAACCGCCTCTTCGATGGCCTCGATTTCCTCGTCAGTCAGCTCCGCAAACTCCTCCCGCTTCGTCTTCGACAGCACGCCTTTGTTCTGCAGGATCAGCCGCACCAGGAGCGAAGCGCGACGGTCGGGCATGTCGACGATGTCCGTGGTCTTGTGAACCGCGGCGTCGAACATCGTCAGAAAGCCCAGTTCCTCTCTCAGATCTCTGCGAATGGTTTCGGCCACGCAGCCGTAGAGATACTCGGCAAACGGCGTGGCGTCAAAGAACCGATACAAGTGAGCCGTCTCGTTGCGCACGGTCATTTGGTTCCCGGCGTCGAGGACCCAGTCAATGAAGGGTGAGATCGAGGAGGAATATCCCGCAAGCACTCGGTCATAAGCGCGGAGGTCCCGTAGCATCACCGCCGAGACCGGGAACAACAGTCCTTCCGGCGTGAATCCACGACGTTGCAGGACGTAGTGAACCAGGAAGCGGTGGATCCGCCCATTGCCGTCCTCGAAAGGATGAACAAAAACAAATCCAAACGCGGCGGCCGCAGCCGCTGCTACCGGATCCACCTTCGACTTCAGAAGGCGGCTTGTCATCCGCATCCAGCCTTCCATCAAGCTCGGCACGTCTTCCGACTTGGGGCACACAAAATGAACGTGTTCGCTGTAATCCGCGACGGTTTCCGAGACATAATTCTGGGTTATCCGCCAACCCCGCTGTGCATAACGTGGATCCACGATGATGTTCTGTAACTGCACAAACGCTTCGGTATTCGTGGCATCGAACGCCGAAACGTGAGCCAGCGCCGCCACGAAACGCCGGGACCGGTCCGGGCTTGGCGCCTCTCCCTCGATCGCAAAGGAGGACTTCGTTTCTTTCGTAAACAAGTAGTTCACCGCACGGGCTAGAATCGCCGGCTCGAAGCTTTGGACCAGGGCCTGGGCTTCCGCAGCCAGTCCCTGCGCCATCCACTGCTCGAGGGTCTTGGTGCGGCGGATCAAGGGACAGAAATGTCGATCGCCGAGCAAGTTGTCGTTCACCCGCTGCCGGCGGACCTGAGCCGGTTCGGCCGTGAGATGGAGCCGCTCATCGAGGAGGTCGACGTAACCGGTGGGCCTGACGTCCGGGGCATCGAGGGTCTTGCCCGTAAGCAGCTCGAATAGATACCAGGCGCGGCGGGCGAACTTGCTCGTGGGGTCAGCTCGGATCCAGTTCTCCAGCAAGCCCGGATCCATGCTCTGAAACAGTGCATGGAGAACGCCCAGATCGATCGGCTCGTACCGCATCGCGAACCTCAGATGTCCAATGAGGTCGCGGGGGCCGTAGCCGAGTGGATACGACTCCCACACAACGCCATCCGAGCTCAAAGTGCGGCGAGCTCCGGCGACGACCTGGAAGCGGACCGCAGGTAAGGGCACTTTCAGGGCGAACTCTCGAATCAAGGCCATTAGCCCGACAGGCGTGCTGAGTTTCACATCGGGTGCGAGAACCTTATCGGGCATAAGAATTCTTCATCAAAGTTTCTGCTTCATCCGAAAATATAATCGTACAGGCAACATTGAGAGCTTTATCCAAGCGAACATGCCAACCAGAAATCTTATCACAGCTACCGAAAGATTATCAATCGTATGATTGGAGGTGAAAATATTATCTACTGGAGAGTTGCTACACGGTGTCCTTCGGGGGGGACTCCCGCCAGAACTTCCGTACGCGGTCGAGGCCGTTCTGGAAGCCGTCTTTGAGGCGGCGGGGGGCAAAGGCGACCATGGCGCGGGCAAAGTGCAGGACCGTGGGGGCGAGGCGCGATTCGCCGACCGTCTCGATCGGCTTCTTGCCGGGGGTGAAGGCCAGGATGGCCAGCACCAGGGCGGCCGCGATCAGCACCCCGCGCAGCAACCCGAACGCCGCCCCCAGAATGCGGTCGAACCAGCGCAGTCCGCTGGCCTTCACCAGCTTGGCCAGGACGCTGGAAAACACCCATCCGACGGCCAGGAAGACAAGAAAGATCAGCACGAAGGCCACAAAGCTGGCCAGCGACGCGCTGCTCAGGTAGGGCTCCAAGTAGTGGGCCACGTCCGGGTACCACCACAGGGCGCCCAGCACGCCGGCCACCGCCGCCGCCAGGCTCACCAGCTCGCGGGTCAGTCCCTTGATGATGCTACCGACAAAGGAGGCCAGGATCACGGCGGCGATCAGAAAATCGAGCCAGTTCACAGCGCCCTTCCCGTCAGCACGCGGTACGCTTCCACGTACTTCTCGCTGGTCTTCTCGGCCACCTCAGCCGGCAGCGCCGGCGCCGGCGGCTGCTTGTTCCAGCGGATGGATTCCAGGTAGTCGCGCACGTATTGCTTGTCGTAAGAAAACTGCGGCCCGCCCGGCCGGTAGCTCTCGCGCGGCCAAAAGCGCGACGAGTCAGGCGTGAGCACCTCGTCGCCCAGGATCAGCCGGCCCCCGGAGTGGCCGAACTCGAACTTGGTGTCGGCGATGATGATGCCGCGCGAGCAGGCGTAATCAGCGGCCTTGGAGTAGATCGCTAGGGTCAGGTCGCGCAGCTTCGCCGCCAGCTCGCTCCCCACCAGGGCGGTCGTCCGCTCGAACGAGATGTTCTCGTCATGGCCGGTCTGGGCCTTGGTGGCCGGGGTGAAGATCGGCTCCGGCAGCCGGTCGCTTTCCTTCAGCCCCGACGGCAACCGGATGCCGCACACGGTGCCGTGCTGCTGGTACTCCTTCCATCCCGAGCCCGAGAGATATCCCCGGGCCACGCACTCGATCTGCACCATCTCCGCCTCGACCACCAGCATGGACCGCCGCTCCAGTTGCGCGCGGTATTCAGGAAACGGCGCCGGATACGCCCCGACGTCGGCGGTAAGGAAGTGAGTCGGGATCACCTCGCGCAGGAAGTCGAACCAGAAGATCGACAACTGCGTCAGCACCTCGCCCTTTCGCGGGATGCCGGTGGGCAGGATGTAATCGAACGCCGAGATCCGGTCGGTGGCTACGATGAGGAGCCTGCCGCCGGCCCTATAAACGTCGCGCACCTTGCCGCGCGCCACCAGCTCGCCACCGGGAATTTCCGTTTGGAGAAGGGTCATAATTAAAGCACGATGATACCCCGGAAGACACCTCCATGAAAACCATCATCGAGCCGTTCAAGATCAAAGCCGTCGAGCCGATTCGCCAGACCACGCCCGAGGAGCGCCAGGGCTATCTCGAACAGGCCGGCTACAACCTGTTCCTGATCCACGCCTCGAACATCCTGATTGACCTGCTCACCGACTCGGGCACCTCCGCCATGAGCGCCGACCAGTGGGCGGCCATCATGCGCGGGGACGAGAGCTACGCCGGCAGCGAGAGCTTCTACCGCATGCGCCGGGCGGTCCAGGAGATCTTCGGCTTCCGCCACGTGATCCCCACCCACCAGGGCCGCGCCGCCGAGCACATCCTGTTCTCGGTGATGTGCAAACCGGGCGACGTGGTGCCCTCCAATACCCACTTCGACACCACCCGCGCCAACATCGAGTTCGTGGGGGCCAAAGCGGTGGACCTGCCGGTTCCCGAGGCGGCCGACACGCAAACCCGGCTGCCGTTCAAGGGCAACATGGACGTGGACGCCCTGCGCCGCCTGATCTCGGAGGCCACGCCCCGTCGCGTGCCGCTGATCCTGGTCACGGTGACCAATAACTCGGCGGGCGGCCAGCCGGTCTCGATGGAGAACATCCGCGCCGTACGAGCTGTGGCCGACGAGTTCTCGATCCCGCTCTATTTGGACGCCTGCCGCTTCGCCGAGAACGCCTACCTCATCAAGCTGCGCGAGCCGGGCTACGCCGAGCGCACGCCGAAACAAATCGCCCAGGAAATGTTTTCTCTGGCCGACGGCTGCACCTTCTCCGCCAAGAAGGACGCCTTCGCCAACATCGGCGGATTCCTCGCCACCAATAGCGACGCGCTCGCCGAGCGGGAAAAGAACCTGCTCATCCTCACCGAGGGCTTCCCGACTTACGGCGGCCTTGCGGGGCGGGACCTGGAGGCCATCGCCGTGGGCCTCGAGGAGGTGCTGCACGAGGACTACCTGCGCTATCGCATCGCCTCCACCGGCTACCTCGGCCGCCACATCGCCGATCGCGGCGTGCCCATCGTCGAGCCGCCCGGCGCCCACGCCATCTACCTCGACGCCCGGCGCATGCTCCCCCACCTCCCGCCCTCGCAGTTTCCCGGCCAGGCGCTCGCGGTCGAGCTCTACCGCCACGCCGGCATCCGCTCGGTCGAGATCGGCTCGCTGATGTTCGGCGAAAATGCCCGCCAGGAGCTGGTGCGCCTGGCCATCCCGCGCCGGGTCTACACCCAGAGCCACATCGACTACGTGGTGGAAGCGATCCTCGAAGTCAACCAGCGCCGCGAGCAGATCGGCGGCCTGGAGATCACCTACCAGGCGAAGTTCCTGCGGCACTTCACCGCGCGCTTCCGGCCGCTCGAACGCTAGTTTCCACCACCAAGACACCAAAGAATTAGATTGAATTGTTTTTCTTGGTGTCTTGGTGTCTTGGTGGTGAAGAGCAGCTTTCGAGGAACAACTCGCGGTAGGCCCGCCGCGCGCTGTCGCGATTGTACTCGGCCTCCACCAGGCGGCGGCCGGCGCGCCCCATCTCGGTGCGCCGTTGCGGATCGTCGAGCAGCGCGTGGAGTGCGGCGGCGAAGCGCGCGGCCTCGCCCGCCCCCGGCTCGATCAGCGCTCCGGTCGCGGCGCTCACCACCTCCGCCGCCGCCCCGGCCCGCGAGCACACCACCGGCCGTTCCACGGCGAAGGCTTCGAGCGCCACCAGCGGAATGCCCTCCGCCTGCGACGGGATGACCACGACGTCGGCCTCGGCCAGCAGGGGCGGCATGTCGTCGGCGTGGCCCAACAGCGTGAACGCCGGATCGCCGCCTGCCCGGCTGCGAAGCGCGGCGCTCTCGGGTCCGTCGCCCGCGATCACAAAGTGAAAATCCCGCACCGGCCGCAGCCGCGCTAGCTCGGCGGCAATCTCCAGGAGCAGCAGCGGCCGCTTCACCGGATCGAGGCGCCCCGCGAACAGAATCTTCTTCGTGTTGCGGGTGGGGGCCGCGCAAAAGCGCTCCAGGTCGATCCCGTTGCGGATCAGGCGGATGTTCTCTTCCGGCGTCCCAGCCCCGAGCAGGCGCTCCCGGGATCCTCCGGAAATGACGACGCGCCGGTCGATCTGGCCGGCCACCGGCGCGGTCGCCGAGACAAAATCCCAGCCCGGATCGACCGCGTGGATCAGGTCGAAGATCTTCATCCCCGGCCGGCCCCGGCGCAGATGCGGGATCGCGCTGTAGGCGGCCAGCGAATTCTGGATCAGCACGGCGTCGAATTCCCAGTTGATGGCGATCGAATACACCGCCGCGACCAGGCGCTCCGGCTCGATGAGCGGCTGGAGATCGTAGACGTGATCCACCGCTTGCTCCCACCGCTGCCTCCAGCGCGCGTCCTGGGAGTGGGTAGCGATGAGGAACAGCTCCTGCGCCTGCCGGTCGAGCGCGCCGGAGACCTCGAGCAGCACG
>JACQDI010000435.1 GCA_016201195.1 Acidobacteriota bacterium
GTCCGACGTCAGCGCGCCGTAGTCGTCGCGCGTGGCGTAGTTGACGTACCAGTCGAGGTAGGGCGAATCGAACTTCTCGTTGCGCAGCCATTCCGCCATGGACACCCCGTCGAGCGCCGGGGCCTTCGCGCCGTCCTCGACGGGAATCGTGAACTGCCCCAGCGACCGGAATTCCTGCATGCGCTCCTCGAAGCGCCGGAACTGCTCGCGGTCGCGGGCGCTCAGGCCGGTGGCAGGCTCGATTCCTTCCTGCCAGCGGCCGTGCAGAAACAGCCGCTCCTGCGGAGAAAAGCATAAGTAGCGCTCCTCCCACTTGCCGCCGCGAAGCACCCCCAGATCCTCGAACAGCTCGCGCACCAGGGTCGTCCGCTTGCCCGGAACCGGCACGTAGTGCGCCGCCCATGGATAGGCGGAAACCTCGTTGTGGCCCCAGCGGGAGTTGCCTCCCGCCTGCGGCTCCATTTCGAGCAGCACGAAGTCGCGGAAGCCGCGCTTGTGAAGCCGCCAAGCCGCCGCGAGCCCGGCCACTCCGCCTCCCACGATTACCAGCGGAATTTTAACGGTTTGCGGAGGAGTGCGGAATGTCCCGTGGTCCCGCAACTCGTGCCCCAGCGAATGCGCCTCGTTCACAAACGACCCGGCGATGGGCCGATCCGTCTTCGGCGCCAGGCCCACGAGCGCCGCGCCGAGAAACTGGCGCCTCGAAGCTCCCCTGGATCCTGACGCCTGATACCTGGCGTCCGTTTGCCCCAGCAGATCCGCCTCCTTCCTGGATGAGCCGCCGATGACCCGGCCGGTGTTGAGCCCTGAGCTCACGAGTGCCGCCGTGAAGAACCGGCGCCGGGAAGCGCCCCTGGCACCTGGCCCCTGACACCTGGCACCTGCCCTCACCTCGCGATCTCGCTCCATTCCCGGTCGTAGTATCGCACCAGTACCTGGTTGTTCAGGCGGTTCGGCTCGGCCTCCACGGGCAGCATGTCGTTGGGGAACTCGAACATCGGCGCCAAGTTGCGCGCGGAAAGGAATCGCAAGCCGTCGGGCAGGCCCGCCGGCGGCTCGTAGGGCGTGGCGCTCGCCAGCACAAACCCCCACTCGCCAAACGAGGGAACGTAGACATGGTACGGGTAGGTCCGCAGGCCGGCCTGCTTGAGGGTCTCCACGATGCACCAGTAGGATTGCCGGGCAAACAGCGGCGAAGTGCTCTGCACCACAGCCCTGCCCTGCGTGCTCAGGCGCTTCGCGAGCAGCCGGTAAAACGCGGTGGTATAGAGCTTGCCCAGCGAATAATTGGTGGGGTCCGGAAAATCGACCACCACGAAATCGTAGCTCTCGGCCGCCGTCTCAAGCCACGGGAAGGCGTCCTCGTTGACGATCTTCACCTTGGGCGACCGCAGCGAGCCGGCGTTCAGTTGAGTGAGAAAGGAATGCTCGGAAAACAGCCGCGTCATCTCCGGATCGAGGTCGACCAGCGTGATCCTCTCCACGCCGGGGTATTTCAGGATCTCCCGGACCGCGAGGCCGTCGCCGCCGCCCAACACCAGCACCTGCCGCGCTCCAGCCACGGAGCCCAGGCCCGGATGCACCAGCGCCTCGTGGTAGCGGTACTCGTCGCGCGAGCTGAACTGGAGGTGCGAGCTGAGAAACAATCGCACATCGTCCTTCCACCGCGTGAGTACGATGCGCTGGTAGCGCGTATCCTTGGCGAAGATGACCTCGTCGGTGTAGAGGCTGCTATCGGCGGCGGCGGTGATACGCTCCGCTGCCGTCATGCCCAGGCCCAGCGCCGCCAGGACCACCAGGCAGGAAACGCGCAGCCCGGCGATCCGCAGGAGCTGGTCGCGAAACAGAAATGTCGACCACAGCGCCACCGCCGCATTGATCAGGCCGAACAGCAGCGCCGAGCGCACCAGGCCCAGCTTAGGTACGAGCAGGATCGGAAACAGCAGCGACGCCCCCAGTGCCCCCAGGTAATCAAAGGTCAGCACGTGGGCGATCAGGTCCCGAAACTGGAAGCGGCCCTTCAGGATCCGCATCAACAGCGGAATCTCCAGTCCCACCAGAACGCCGATCACCAGCACCACGACGTAGAGCAACAGGCGGAACCCGTGGGTATGGGCAAAGGCCAGAAACAACAGCGACGAGGAAAAACCTCCTACCAGCCCTACCATCAGCTCGATCGAGACAAACCGCGCCACCAGCCCCCGCCCGAGGAACCGCGACAGCCAGCTCCCGATCCCCATCGCAAACAGGTAGCTCCCGATCACCGTAGAAAACTGGAAGACACTGTCTCCCAGCAAGTAGCTGGCCAGCGTTCCGGCGATCAGCTCGTAAATGAGCCCGCAGGCGGCGATGAGGAAGACGGAGAGGAAGAGGACAGCGGACATTTGATGATTTGGTGATTTGTGATTTGATGATTTGCCCGCTGCCGGAGGCTGGGGTTTTCAATCACCAAATCACCAATCATCAAATCACCA
>JACQDI010000436.1 GCA_016201195.1 Acidobacteriota bacterium
CCTTCGGCGTCGACCACCGAATAGTGCGTGGTCTCGGAACTCTCGTAGGGGCCCGGATTGCCGGCGCGAATCTCGGGGCTGGGCGTGGCCCGGTCGGGCCGGATGCCGCGGCGCAACTCCTCGGCGTAGGGGCGCGAGATCAGCCCTGCCAGGGGAATCTTGACGAAGTCCGAATCGCCGAAATATTGGGCGCGGTCGGCAAAAAAGCGGCGCATGGCCTCGGCGATGTAATGGATGCTGGTGGCCGACCCGGCCCCCGCTTTCTCGTACCCCGTGCCGTCCAGCACGTTAAGCATCTGGAGAATCCCGGCCCCGCCGGAGCTGGGCGGAGGCGCGGTCAGAATGTTGTAGCCGCGGTAGGACCCCCGCAGCGGCGCGCGCTCCACAACCTGGTAGCGCTTCAAATCTTCCAGGGTGATCAGGCCCCCGTGTTCCGCCATGTCCTCGGCGAGCAGCCGGGCCGTCTCGCCTTCGTAGAAATCCCGCGCCCCCAGCTTGGCGATCCGCTCCAGCGTCGAAGCCAGCTCCGGCTGCCGGATGGTCTCGTCCGGCTCGAAGTATTTTCCGTCCCGCTGAAAGATGCGCCGCGATTCGGGGAACCGGGCGAGCAGCTTGCTCGCGCCAAGCGCCCGCGCCTGGCCGTAAGTGAGGGGAAACCCTTTTCCGGCCAACTCCACCGCCGGGGCCACCAGGCTTGCCCAGGGTCGCCGGCCATACTTTTTCGAAGCGTATTCCAGGCCACGAACGGCGCCGGGCACCCCCACCGCGCGGTAGCCGATGATGCGGTCGTTGGTCACTTGGCCGGCCGCGTCCAGGTACATGTCTCGCGTGGCTCTTTCCGGGGCTCGCTCGCGAAAATCGAGAAAGGTGGCGCGCCCGTCGGCGAGCCGGATCAGCATAAAACCTCCGCCGCCGAGGTTACCCGCCGAGGGATGCGTCACCGCCAGCGCGAAGCCCACGGCCACCGCAGCGTCCACCGCGTTGCCGCCCTGCTCGAGCACCCGCACACCGGCCTGCGTGGCGTGGTCCTCGACCGAGACCACCATGGCCCGCCGCGCCCGCACCGGCTGGCGGCTGGCGCCGGTCAGGGTGGACGCCAGCACCAGGCAGAGGGCGCACAACTTTTTCATGATTTCCAAATTGTACCTAAGCGGGGTCCGCTATGGTGAGCGCTTCCCAGGCAGGCGCGTCATGCGGATTCTTTGCCGCGTGACGACGCTGAAGAAGCCGGACCAACTGGACTGAGACGTGATAGCCGAGAGGGCGATCCTGGCGACCTCGGCCGAAAGGCCATCTCTCCGAAGTCCTTGTCGAATGTCAGTAAGGTCCGCCCCTCGGCCGAACAGCGGGCCAGGACCTCTTCATCCGCCTCGCCCGATTTGGTCTTCACTGGCCCATGCGATGTCGAAGCCCGCGTTTCGAACGGCCTGAAGCGCAGGGCGTGGGAAGTTCTCGTCCGCTAGGAACCTCATGCAGGTTCCAACGGAAAGACCTTCTCGGCGTGGAGTAAGTCACTGGCGTAAGCCAAGCAGGCGCGAATGTCCTCGGCGATCAGATTCGGGTAGCTATCCAGAATCTGTTCCTGGGTCCAGCCAGCGGCGAGAAGGTCGATAATCAACTCGACGGAAATCCTCGTCCCCTTGACCACCGGCTTGCCGACCAGGACCTTCGCGTCGATGCTGATCCGGTCCTGCCAGTTCATAACTACACCATAGCAAAAACCACGCGTCGGGAGGAAGTTGGCGACCTTTGTCTCCGGCACGTGTCCCGCGGCGAGACAAGCCGGAGGCTCATCCCACCAGGCCAACACGGCCGGGTTCTTCTGGGAGTAGATCCGCCGCCGGGCGGCCTTCCACCCTCGCCCGGCGCTCTTTCGACATACGCTCGATTCCTGGACACGGCTTTGAAGACGCGTGATAAGCCTCTCAAGTACACTGGCGCCAGGCAGCAGGGCCTTCATTAGGGCCGAGCGTACGTTAGGCCGATGTCCTTTCTCACACGCAAAGGGGTTCCGTTTCGTGATACTCTAAGTCCATGAAGATCACGGTCGAGCTTCCCGACGATGTGGCGCAGCACGCCAACGCCGGTCGGGAAGCCCTGGAGGCTCTCGTGATCGAAGGCTACCGGTCGTGTGCGCTCACGCATTACCAGGCGAGCCACCTGCTCGGGCTTTCGCGCTTCGAGTTCGACGGCTTTCTGAAAGAACGGAATATCTACGATCACGCTTACAGTCTCGAAGACTTCGAGCCGATCACGCTTACAGTCTCGAAGACTTCGAGCCGGACCTTGAAACGCTGAGACAACTCGAAGCCAAGGGCCCGCTGCAACGATGATCGTTGTTGTTGCCGATACGTCTCCGCTCAACTACCTCATCCAGATCGACTACCATCGGTCCAGATCGGCGCCGGGCGGCCCTCCATCCGATGTAGCATAATGAAGGTCAGCAATGCGAATCTGCTACCTCGACTGCTTCTCCGGTATCAGCGGCGACATGCTGCTGGGCGCGCTGGCCGACGCCGGAGCCGACCAGGTTGAACTGGCCCGCCAAATCGGGCGACTGGGCCTGGAAGCGGTCGGGGTGTGCTTCGAGAAATGTTCGCGTGGCGGCATCGCCGCTACCAAGCTCCGGGTCCAGGCGCCGCCGGATCCCCAGCACCGGCACCTGTCGCACATCGAGAAAATCATTCAGAGCGCCGGGCTTGCCCCCCGAGCGACCGAGCAGAGCCTGGCCGTGTTCCGGCGGCTGGGCGAGGTGGAGGCGGCCATCCACCAGGTGCCGGTCGAGGAGGTCCACTTTCACGAGGTCGGCGCGGTCGATTCCATTGTCGATATTGTCGGAGCCTGCGTCGCGCTCGAGTTGCTCGGTGTGGATCGCATCCACTGCTCGCCTCTGAACCTGGGCTCGGGAACCGTGAAGTGCGAGCACGGCACGCTGCCGGTGCCCGCGCCTGCCACGGCGGCGCTGGTACAAGGCAGGCCGGTGTATTCCCGGGGTCCGGCGGTCGAGCTGACCACGCCCACCGGAGCCGCCATCGCCACCACCCTGGCGTCGGACTTCGGCCCCCTGCCGCCGATGCGCCTCCAGGCGACCGGCTACGGCGCGGGCGAGAGCGAGTTCCCCGAGCACCCCAACCTGCTGCGCGTGCTCCTGGGCGAGCCCAGCGCCGCCGCCGAAGCCACCGAAATCTGGGTCCTCGAAGCCAACCTGGACGACATGACCCCGCAGGTGGCCGGCTACGTCAGCGAGCGCCTGCTCGAGGCCGGAGCGCTCGACGTGACCCTTTCGCCGGTCTATATGAAAAAGGACCGCCCGGGCTTCACGCTTACGGTGCTGGCCAAGCCTCACGACCGCGAGCGGCTGAGCGCGCTGCTCTTTGCCGAGACCACCACGCTCGGCATCCGCGCCTATCCGGCCGAGCGGCGCGTGCTCGAACGCAGTTGGGTCGAGGTTGAGACCGGCTTGGGCAGGGTGCGCGTCAAGGTCGCCCGCGACGGCAGCCAGGTGCGCAACTTCGCCCCCGAATACGAGGATTGCCGCCGCTTGGCCCGCGAAAAGGGAGTGCCTCTGAAAGAAATCATCCAGGCCGCGAACTTCGCCTTTCTCGCCAAGCAGCGTTAGTTATGGTTTCCGCCTCTGGGCCAGCATGTTCACGAACCCCGGAACGTCGAGGGCCTGGACGCCTGGCGCCAGGGTGTGAATCGCCGGCGCTCGATCCGAGGAGCGGTGAACCACCAGCATCCGTCGCACCGCCCGGCCCGTCGATCGCCCAAGAGACACCAGCGGGCCTGCCATGCCCGGCTGCACGGTCTTGGCGGCTTTGCACTCGACCATACACAGCGCGTCAGACCGGTCCGGGAAGAGAAAATCGACCTCCAACCCCTGCTGGTCGCGAAAAAAGTAAAGCTGTTTCCGCGCGCCGCGATTGACCTGCACTTTGAGAATCTCAGCCGCGACAAATCCTTCAAAGAGCGCTCCCAGAAACGGGGATCGCTCCAGTTCGGCCGGCGAGGCGATTCCCAGCAAATGGCACGCCAGCCCGGAGTCCGCCCAGTACAACTTCGGCGACTTGATCAGACGCTTGCCGAAATTCTCGAAGTACGGAGGAACCAGGATGATCTGCGCCGTCACCTCCAGGACATGGAGCCACTCCGTCACCGTCGGCACGGAAATGCCAAGCGGCGCCGCCAGATCGGTCTTGTTCAACACTTGTCCGTGGCGGCTGGCCAGCAAGGCCAGAAAGCGGCGGAAGGTTGCCAAGTCGCGTACGTTGGTGATGGCCCGGACGTCCCGCTCCAGATAAGTCTGCACATATGAGCTGAACCACAGGTCGCGGGACTTGGGACGCGCCAGCGCCTCCGGAAAGCCACCGAGCAACAGGCTCACCCGATCGCTCTCCTCAAGGCTGAATGGCAGTAGCTGCAATATGGCTGCGCGGCCGGCCATCGATTCGCTGACGCCCTGCATCAGCGGCGCCTCCTGCGAGCCGGTGAACAACCACTGGCCCGCACGCCGGGGAGTTTGATCGATCAGCGTGCGCACATAGGCCAGCAACTCGGGGACGTTCTGAATCTCGTCGAACAACACCGGCGGCGCCAATTCGTCGAGCAGGGCCCTCGGGTCGGCCCGAGCCCGCGCCCGTACATCGGGGTCCTCCAGCAGCACATACCGGGCGTGGGGGAACAAGCGGCGCAGCAGCGTGGTCTTACCGGCGCGGCGGGGCCCCGTCACCACAACCGCCGGGAAATGCCGCGCCGCATCTAAGACTGTTTTCGCGATGGCCCGGGCAACCAGGTGCATATGAGAATTCTAAACCAAAACTTTAGATTTCTCAACAGCAAGTCCGGGGCATATTAAGATAAATCTGTACCCATGAAATACTTTCTGACCACGCCGCTGTACTACGTCAACGCCGCGCCGCCGTGAAAAACCTAGCCAAAGATATTTGAAATTTTAGAACTCCACAAAGATCCAGTCCTGATGAAGTCTCTGTAGCCCAAGGGAACGAAACCTACGGTTTCTTTCCCTTGGAACCCTTTCTTCCCTTCCCTCTGCTGCGCCCCGTGTCCTTCCGGCAAGCAGCAACAGTTTGACTCCACCGGTCGCCTCACCGATGATCT
>JACQDI010000437.1 GCA_016201195.1 Acidobacteriota bacterium
GGACTGATGGTCCGGCTGTTCCTGCGCGACTGGCGCAGCGCGGTCATCGTGGTGCTTACCATTCCTTCCTCGCTAGTGGCGGCGGTGGTGTGGCTGTGGGCCAGCGGGCAGACGGTGAACCTCATGACGCTGGGCGGTCTGGCGCTGGCGGTGGGGGTGTTGGTGGACGAGGCGACAGTGGCAATCGAGAACATCCACACGCACCTGGTGACGGGGCTGTCGCGTCCACGGTCGGTGCTGGATGCGTGCCGGCAGACGGCGGTGCCCCGGCTGCTGGCCATGCTGTGCGTCCTGTCGGTATTCATCCCGTCTTTCTTCATGGTGGGCGTCGGCCGGCAGTTGTTTGTGCCGCTGTCGCTGGCGGTGGGCTTCGCCATGCTGTCGTCGTATTTCCTGTCGAGCACGCTGGTGGCGGTGCTGGCGACCTGGGTGATGCGCAAGGGGCACGGGGAGGAAGAGGGCAAGGGATTATTCGGGCGGCTGCGGTCAGTCTACGGCAGCGTGGTCCGGCAGACGATCCGGTTTCGCTGGCCCGTGCTGGGCCTGTATGCCGCCGGGGCGACGGTGTTGTTGTTTTATCTCGTGCCGCGGCTGGGCACGGAGATCTTCCCCCTCCCGGAGAGCGGGCAGTTCCAGCTCCGGCTGCGCGCTCCCACCGGGACGCGGATCGAGCGCACCGAACTGGTTGCGCTAAAAACCCTGGACGTGATCCGGCAGGAGGCAGGGCCGGAGAATGTCCAGATCACCTCGGGCTTCATCGGGGTACAGCCGCCAAGCTACCCCATCAACACGATTTTTCTGTGGACCAGCGGGCCGCATGAAGCCGTGCTGCAACTGGCGCTGAAGTCCTCGGCCCGCATTCGGGTCGAGGATCTAAAGGAGCGCCTACGGCGCAAGCTGCCCGAAGCGTTGCCGGGCGTGGCGTTTTCCTTCGAGGCGGGCGACATCGTGAGCCAGGTGATGAGCTTCGGCTCGCCCACGCCCATCGAGGTCGCAGTGGCCGGTCCGAGCCTGGTGGCCAGCCGGCCGTTCGCCGAAAAGGTCCGGCTGGAGCTGGCCAAAATTCCCCCGCTGCGCGACCTGCAATATGGCCAGCCACTCGATTACCCGACACTGCAGGTGACGGTGGATCGGGAGCGGGCCGGACAGCTCGGGCTGACCACCGCCGACGTGGCGAAGTCCCTGGTGGCGGCGACGTCCTCCAGCCGCTTTGTGGACCCGAACTTCTGGCGCGATCCGGCGACCGGGTTCGCGTTTCAGATCCAGGTGGAGATCCCGCAGCACCGCATGGCTTCGATCGAAGACGTGCGGGACTTGCCGGTGATGATGAACGGCGAGTCGCGCCCGCTCGCCGGCGACGTAGCGGAGATCCGCGAGGGGACCACGATGGGCGAGGTCGACCGTTACAATATGCAGCGAGTGCTCACGCTGACGGCGAACATCCACGGGGAGGTGTTAGGACCGGTGGCGGAGAAAGTGCGGGCCGCGATCCAGCGCGCGGGCCAGCCTCCGCGCGGGGTTACGGTGGCTGTGCGCGGGCAGATAGCGCCGCTCGAGGAGACCCTGGACGGTCTCCGCACAGGCCTGGCGCTGTCGATCGGGGTGATCTTCCTGCTGCTGGCGGCGAATTTCCAGTCCGTCCGGCTGGCGCTCGCGGTGGTATCGACGGTGCCGGCGGTGATCTGCGGGGTAGCGGTGGCGCTGAAGCTGACCGGGACGACGTTGAACGTGCAGTCGTTCATGGGAGCGATCATGGCGATTGGGGTGGCAGTGGCCAACGCGATCTTGCTGGTGACGTTCGCCGAAGCGGCGCGGCGCGAGGGAGCGGCCCCCCTGGAGGCCGCCCTCAGCGGCGCTCGGGGCCGGCTGCGGGCCATCTTAATGACCGCGACGGCCATGATTGCGGGCATGATCCCCATGGCCGTCGGCTTCGGCGAGGGAGGCGACCAAGCGGCGCCGCTGGGGCGCGCCGTGATCGGAGGCCTCGCGGCGGCCACTCTAGCCACCTTGACCGTGCTCCCGTCGGTGTACGCGATTTTGCAGAAGCGAGCGCGCGTTGCATCGCCGTCGCTCGACCCGGACGACGCCGCCAGCCGATACTACGAGGCGATTTGAGGATTTGAGGATTTGAGGAATGAAGAAACCAAAACACAGGACAGATCACGGTCTTCATCGGTCGGTAATTTCTCAGATTCTCAAATTCTCAATTCCTCAAATCCTCTCCGCCGGGTTGCTGTTGGGGCAGGGCGTGGAAGTGGCAAAGGTTGTTTCGAAGCCGTTGGAGCGCACCGAGCGGTTGCCCGGAGAGTTTCTGCCCTACCAGGCCGTGGCCATTTACCCCAGGATCACCGGGTTTGTGGAGACGGTGGAGGTGGACGTCGGCTCGGTGGTGAAGAAGGACCAGGCGCTCGCCAAATTGGTGGCGCCCGAGCTCGAGGCGCAGATCGCCGAGGCGCAGGCGAAGGTGCAGGCCGTGGAGGCGCAGCGGGCGGAGGCCCAGGCCAAGCTGGTCGCCGACCAGGGCACGTACGAGAGGTTGAAGGCGGCCTCGGCCACTCCCGGCGTGGTGTCGGGCAATGACTTGATCCTGGCGGAAAAGGCAGTGGAAGCTGCGCGGGCGCGGGTCGAGTCTCTTGAAAGCTCGGCCAAGGCGGCGCGGGCAGCGGTGCAGACGGTGAAAGAGATGGAGCGGTATCTCCTGGTCACCGCGCCGTTCGACGGGGTGATCACGGAGCGCAAGGTGCATCCGGGGGCGCTAGGCGGGCCCAGCCATGCGGCCATGTTTCAACTCGAGCAGGTGTCGCGGCTGCGGTTGGTGGTGGCCGTTCCCGAGCCGGACTTGGCGGGCATCGTCAAGGGTGCGCGAGTTTCCTTCACCGTGCCGGCCTGGCCCAGCGACACGTTTTCGGGGATGGTGGCGCGGATCTCCCGGTCGGTTGATCCCAAGACACGGACCATGCCCGTGGAGCTGGACGTGGACAACCGCGGTGGCCGCCTGGCCCCCGGCATGTTTCCGGAGGTCGTCTGGCCGATGAGGCGCACCCACCCCTCGCTCTTCGTGCCCCCCACGGCCGTGGTGGTCACCACCGAGCGCACCTTCGTGATCCGGCTAAACGACGGAGTCGCCGAATGGGTCAACGTCAAGCGCGGCTCGACCGCCGGCGGCCTGGTGGAGGTGTTCGGCCCGCTCAAGGCCGGCGATCCGGTCGTCCGTCGCGGCAGCGACGAGCTAAGGGAGGGAACCAAGGTCACCGTGCAATGATTTTATGATTTCAATGATTTGTGATTTGTGATTGAACACTATGTTGCCCGCGCCTGGGGTTTCTGAAATCACCAAATCACCAAATCAACAAATCGTCAATTAGAATGGTTCTATGTTTCCCTTCCGCGGCGTCGACTACATGGACATAGACTCTCTGTTCAGCGAGCAGGAGAGGCTGGTGCGGCAGACCACCCGGCAGTTTGTGGAGGACCGGGTTATCCCTATCATTGAGAGACACAACCGGGAGGCGACGTTCCCCTTACACCTGGTGCGGGAGCTGGCGGAGTTGGGGTTCTTTGGGGCCAACCTGAGCGGGTATGGCTGCGCCGGGATGAGCAACGTCGAGTATGGGCTGATCATGCAGGAGCTGGAGCGGGGCGACAGCGGTCTGCGCAGTTTTTGCTCGGTGCAGGGCGCGCTGGTGATGTATCCGATCCTCACCTTCGGCACGGAAGAACAGAAACAGCACTGGCTGCCGCGGCTGCAAAACGGCACGGCGCTGGGATGTTTTGGCCTGACCGAGCCGGACTTCGGTTCGAATCCGGCGGGCATGCGGGCGGTGGCCGTGCGCGACGGCTCGAGCTTCATCCTCAACGGCGAGAAAACCTGGATCACCAACGGGAGCGTGGCCGACGTGGCGGTGGTGTGGGCTCGGCTGGACGGCGTGATTCGCGGCTTCCTGGTGGAGAAGGGGACCCCGGGATTCAAGACTTCGGACATCCACGGCAAGTGGTCGCTGCGGGCGTCGATCACCTCGAGCCTCTCTTTTCAGGACTGCCGGATCCCAGAGGAGAACCTGCTGCCGGGCGCGAGGGGTCTCAAGAGCCCGCTCTCCTGCCTGACCCAGGCGCGCTACGGGATCGGCTGGGGCGCGGTGGGAGCAGCTATGGCCTGCTACGACACTGCGCGGCAGTACACCATCCTGCGGAAGCAGTTCCATGACCGGCCCATCGCCTCGCACCAACTGGTGCAAAACGAGCTCGCCTGGATGATCACCGAGATCACCAAGGCCCAGTTGATGGCCCTGCACGTGGGGCGGCTGAAGGACGCCGGCAAAGCCGACTTCTCCCACATCTCGATGCTGAAGCGGAACAACGTCTGGATGGCGCTCGAAACGGCGCGGCGCAGCCGGGACCTACTGGGGGCCAATGGCATCACCGATGAATACCCGATCTTCCGCCACATGTGTAACCTGGAAACCGTGAAGACTTACGAGGGCACGCACAACATTCACACCCTGATCATCGGCGAGAAGGTGACAGGCGTGTCGGCGTACGTGTAGTTTTATGTCACGCAAAGACGCAAAGAAGGCAAAGAACGCCAAGAAAACCTTTGCGCTCTTTGCGCCCTTCGCGTCTTGGCGTGAGACCCCTTGCCCGATGCGGCTCATCGTTGCCATCGCGCTGGCGCTGGTGCTGGCCGGGGTGATCCTCGCCCCGCTGCTGGCCGAGTCGTCGAGCGTGGCCTCGCTTCCCCTCTACGCGGCGTTTTCCTGGATCTGCCACCAGAGGCCGCAGCGGGCGTGGACCGTGGGAGGATTTCCGCTGGCGGTCTGCGTGCGGTGCCTGGGACTCTACCTGGGAGCGCTGGCCGGCGCCACCGCGGGGTGGAGATTCGACCGCAGGCTGTTTCTGGCATCGATGGCGGTGTTGGCCGCGGAGTGGCTGGTGGAGGCGGCAGGATGGGCCGGGCCGCCGGCGCTGGTGCGGTTTTCGACCGGCCTGGCGGCGGGCTTCTTCCTGGTTCCGGCCTTCTGGGGGAACACGGAGCGTCCCCTTTCCGTAATATATGGATGAGGGCAGGCTATGACCGCGAATCCAGTTCCCAATCCGCCGCCATCCGAAGCCTCGACCGGGAGGCTGGTGGCGATTGTCGTCGGGGTGGTAGTTGGCGTAGTGCTGCTGACCATCGCCGGCCTGATGATCACTGCCTTCATCTTCGCCCGAAAGGTGACGGTCAGCACAGTACGCGACGAGCAGGGCCGGGAGAAGACCGTCAGGGTGGATACCCCGTTCGGGCGGCTGCGGGTAGAGAAGCAGGCGGAAGTCGACGCGAAGCTCCTCGGCATCCCGCTCTATCCCGGCGCGGTCCAGGTGAAGGGGGATATGACCGGCGCCCGGGTGGACCTGGACCTGGACTTTGCCGACAAATACGTGCGGGTGCTGGCGGTGAAGATGGAAACCACCGATGCGTTCGACAAGGTCGTGGACTTCTACAAGGAGGAAGCGCCCGATTTCGTGTTCACCCGCAAGAAGCACGGCGAGGCGGAGTTCAAGTGGGAGGAGGGGCGGCTTAAGAAGGTGGTCGGGATTGTCGAAAAGCGCGGCAAAACGCAGATCGGCCTTGCTAACATTGGAGAGCCTGAGGCAAACTAAAGCGTTCGATGGCTCTCATCTGTAGCTGCGGGGCGGAGCTGCCCGATCACGCGCGATTCTGTCTTAGCTGCGGAAAACCCCAGCGCGAGAACGACTTTGTGGGTGGAATGACCGCCGAGGAGCCGGTGCCGCCCGCCCCAGCGCTGGCGCCGCCGGTGCTTTCGTCAGTTAGTTTCTCGAACCCCATCGCAGTGCGCGTGGCGCTGCTGTGCGCCTCGTTGAGCGCACTGCTCAATTTCATACCGCTGGTCAGCTTCGGGTGCTGCCTGTGGGTCTCCGGGGCGGGTTTCCTGGCCTCGGTGCTGTATATCCGGCGGACGGGGCTGATGCTGTCGGTGGGGGATGGCGCGCGGCTGGGCGGGATCACCGGACTGCTGACGTTCGTGATCGGGCTGGTGTTGACAGCCTTCACGCTGCTGGCGGCCCGCGCCGGGGGTGGCGTGCGGGAGGCCTTGCGACAGTCGATGGAGCGCATCCCGGCCCAGGATGCGGTCACCCGCCAGATGGTGGAGTTTCTGACTTCGTCGGCGGGGCTGGCCGTCGTCCTGCTCAGCTACGTAGTGTTGGGGCTGCTCCTGATCGTGTCGCTGGCCACCGCCGGCGGAGCGCTGGGGGCCAAGGTGATGGAGAAGGACTAGGGCGTGACGCGGCGGCTGGTGATCGGCATCTCCGGGGCGACCGGCGCCATTTATGGCATCCGCCTGCTGGAGGTGCTGCGCGAGGCGCCGGATGTCGAAACCCACCTGGTCATCTCCAAGGCGGCCGAGCGGACCATCGGCTGGGAGACCTGCTGCACGGTAGAGCAGGTGGCGCAACTGGCGACGGTGCGCTACTCGTTCCACGACATCGGGGCGGCGCTGTCGAGCGGCTCGTTTCAAACGGCGGGGATGATCATCGCGCCCTGCTCGGTCAAGACACTCGCCGCGATTGCTCACGGCCTGAGCGACAACCTGCTGACCCGGGCCGCCGACGTGACGCTCAAGGAGCAGCGGCGGCTGGTGCTGGCGGTGCGCGAGGCGCCGCTGACCCTGGCCCACATCCGCAACATGACCGCCTGCGCGGAGATGGGGGCGATCCTGGTTCCGCCCGTCCCGGCGTTTTACAATCACCCCAAGTCTGTTGACGACATCGTGAACCACACCGTGGGCCGCATCCTGGATCTGTTCTCAATCGACAGCGGGCTGGTCCGGCGGTGGGAAGGAACGCACGCGCAGGGCGGCTAGCACGCGCTCGAAGTAAGCGCGCGCTCCAGGACCGGCGGTAAAGCGGAGGCCCAAGACCAGCCGCGTATCGGTTTCCTCTTCCCGGGCCTCGTCGATCAGCACCGCCTCCACCTTCAGCTCGTACAGGTTCGACGTCTCGGCAACCGAGAGCGCCTTGATGTAGTAGACGCCCTCCGGCTCGATGATGGCCAGGGTGATCCGCCTGCGCTCGCGGAGGTTGGCTGCCGTGCGGCTTCCGGGCCCGCAGGCGAGGCGGAGGTGGTCCGGGGCGGTCGCCAGGACCTCAAATTCGGAGAGCAATGCGGGATGCGGCCAGCCCCGATCATCGACGGTGTGGACCACCACCACGCGCCCCGGCTGCCGTTCGGGTGCGGCCCAGCGGCGGTGCAAGTCCTCCGGCAGTTGCGATCCGAGCAATTTGGACACACCGCAGTTTACCGTACAATGTCTACCGTAGTACGGGGGTTGCCATGAAGACGCCGTTCGTGTTGCTGCTGGCGGTTTCCGCCGCCGCTCAGACGTTTCACGTGGAACCAATCCACGGGCGGCAGGCCTACGTCCTGGAGAACGGGAAGATGCGCGCCAGCGCCCTGCGCGGGGGCGGGCACCTGGCCGAGATCCGGCTGCTGTCGAGCGACCCGAAGAAAAGCATCAACCCGATGCGGGTGCCGCATTATCCGACCATTGAGCCTTATCAATATAATCCTGCCGTGCACGACGCCCTCTATGGCGACGGCAGCCACCGCTGGCTGTCGAGCGGATACATGGGGCACCTGCTGTGCTTTCCCGTCTTCGGGCCGCCGTCGTCGGAGGACGAAATCCGCAACCAGCTCGGCAACCACGGCGAAGCGCCCATCGTGGAGTGGAAGCAGAAGAAGGTGGAGACGGGCAAGGACCACGTGACCCTGTGGTACGGGGCCGAGCTACCGAAGACGCAGTTCCGCGTGGAGCGCGCGGTCACGCTTGCCGCCGATGAGACCGTGCTGCGCGTCGAGGAGTGGGTGGAGAACCTCGCGCCCTACGACCGGCCGATCAACTGGGTCGAGCACGCGACGTTCGGCCCGCCGTTCGCCGCGCCGGGGACGAACATCCTCGACGTATCGGCCACCAGGGGTGAGGTTGGGGGCGGCAGGCCGGGGACCAATTCGCTCGCGCCGGGGACGCCGATCCAGTGGCCGGAAGGAACTTCGCGAGAGGGACGGAAGGTGAGCCTGCGGGAATTCCAGCCGGCGCCCCACACCGGCACCTATTATGCGTTGCTACTCGACTCGTCGCGGACGCTCAGCTACTTCACGATGTACAACACCGAGTTCGGGATCCTGATCGGCTACCTGTTTCCGACCGCCGACAGCCCCTGGATCGGCGACTGGCAGGAGAATGAGAACAACACGACCAAGCCCTGGGACGGGAAGGTGATTGCGCGGGGCATGGAGTTCGGCACCACGCCGATGCCGGAGGGCCTGCGGAAAAGCGTCGAGCGAGGAACGATGTTCGGGGTTCCCACCTACCGCTGGATCGGCGGCCGGCAGCGGCTGAAGACCACCTGGACGGCGTTCCTGGCCGAGATTCCGCCAGGGTTTCACGGGGTCGAGGACGTGCGGGTGGAATCCGGACGAATCGTGATCCGGGAGCGCGGCGCCCATCGAATCATTTCCGTGAAGAGCCAGCTCAAATGAAAACTTCCTGTCTGTGCCGGGGCACGTGTGTCAGCCGGTCAAAGAATGCGCCGCAGGAGGGGCATCAGGTCGGAGGGAAAGTAATCCGGCGGGCGGACCCGGAAAACGGGGCGGCGCTCAATGAGGTTGAGGGGGACCTTTTCCCAAGCGGGGTGGCGTGCCTGGGGCTCGACGAGGATGAAGGCATCAGCGCGATCCAGGTTGTCGCGGGCGCTTGATTTGAAGTCGGCGGTATCCCAGTCGAGCACGACCAGGTAGAGATCCGGCCGCAGGAAGCGGAGGATGCTGTTCGATTCCATGATCACATAGGGTTTGCCGGCGATGAGGCGGCGGATCTCGGGCATGGCCTGCCCCAGGCCGCCCTGGGGCGTGCGGGCCCAATAGGCCTCCCGCGCGCCGGCAACGAGGAATCGCGAGGTGTCGGTCCTGCCTTCGAGGCTCGTTTCGCGGTCGATGGCGAAGGGATGAGCCGGATCGGTGGCCGCGCATTCGCAGGCCACGCCGTCGGTGGTGCAGACGTGGTGGCCATATTGGGTGAGCTTGACGGCGGTCCAGCCCAGGTCGCGGGTGGCGGCAATGATGGATGCGGCGACCGAGGTCTTACCGATATCGCGCGCATGCCCGCCGACCACCACCAGCTTCATGATTTATGCAACCTCTCAAACAGCTCGGGCAAGCGGTCGAACAGGGCGAGGCGCTTCAGGTATTGCTTGAGGGGGCGGGCGGGGGTGCCCCAGACCGGCTCGCCGGCGCGCACGATCTTGGAAGTGAGGATGCCGCAGCCGGAACCGAGCACAGCGCGGCTCTCGATGCGGGCCTTGTCGCCGATGCCCACCTGGCCGCCGATGACGGCGTAATCGCCAACCTCGACGCCGCCGGAAAGGCCGGTCTGGGCGGCGATCACCACGTGGCGGCCGATCTTGCAGTTGTGGCCGATGTGGACCATGTTATCGAGCTTGACGCCGTCGCCGATGCGGGTCGAGCCAAGCGCCCCGCGGTCGATGCAAGTGTTGGCGCCGATCTCCACGTCGTCGCCGATTTCGACGGTGCCGACCTGGGGGAATTTTTCGTAGCGGCCGTTTTCAAAGATGAAGCCGAAGCCGTCGGCGCCGAGCACGCAGCCGGAGTGGAGCACGGCGCGGTCGCCGAGGCGGACGCCGGGGTAGAGCCGAACGCCGGCGTGCAGGAGCGCGTCAGCGCCGATTGACGCTCCGTCGCCGATGATGGAGCCGGGGCCGATGACCGTGCGCGGGCCGATGGTCGCGTTCTCGCCGATCACAGCGAGCGGGCCAACCGAAACGCCTTCGCCGAGCTGCACCGAGGAGGCGACCCGGGCCGACGGATCGACGCCCGGCGCAACAGCGGGTCGCGGGTGGAACTGCGCCACCACCCGAGCGAACGAATTGCGGGGCGCGGGAACTCGGATCACCGTGCGCCCGCCTGGATTTGGAAACGCCGTTCCCACCAGCAAGCAACCGGCGCGGGAAACCTCGGCGCGCTTCTCGGCCGCGCGCCCCTCGACGAACGAGACCTCGGAGGGGCCCGCCTCTTCGAGCGACTGCACCCCCGTGATTTCCAGGGTAGGGTCCCCTTCGACGGCCGCCCCCAGCCAGCGGGCAATTTCCCCGACATTCATGGCACGCACCTCC
>JACQDI010000439.1 GCA_016201195.1 Acidobacteriota bacterium
CGGACGAATTGTAGCGGGCGGCTTACCGCCTACTACAATTCGCCCATTGAATGTTTTAGCACGAAACGGGCCAAACTCCAAACATTATTTTAAGATTTTGTTTGAGGGGGAGGAGGGGCGGGGCCGCGGGCGGCGATCTCGGCTCCGGCCAGCACGACCAGGGAAGAGATCACGCCCCAGATCACCAGGGTCGCCGAGATGAAGAAGGGCCCGTAGGCGCGACGGAAATCGAGCCACGGCCAGGCGACGATGTAGAGGTACTTGACGGCCTCGATCGCCACACCGATGACGGCGGCGGCGGTGAGAGAACTGCGCCAGGGCACCGGGCCGTTCGGCAGCAGCCAGTAGACCAGAAACAGAACGGTGATGGAAACGGGCAGCGCGGCGGCCTTGAACAGGACCAGGCTGATCCAGCGAGCGAGGCGGGGCAGCGGCCCGGCCAGGAACTCCAGCAGGTCCCGGTTCATGGTGGTAAACAGCGTCGAGAGCAGCGCCAGCACGCCGCACACCAGGATCAGGCCGAAGCTCACCCACTGGTTGCGCCAAAAGCTGCGGTTGGGGCGGATGCCCCACACGCGGTTCAAGGCCACCTCGAGCGGCTCGAAGACGCCGTTGCTGGTGAACAGCAGCAGGACGATGGAGAAGGCCTCGACTCTGCCGCGGGAGGCAACCGCCGCGCGCAGGTTGTGGCGGACGAAGTCGAACAGTTGCGGGTCGGCGGGCAGAAAATCCTGGAGCGCCAGGTAGATCACGTCGGTAGCCTTGCGCCAGTGCAGCAGGTGCTGGCACACGGAGAGCAGCAGCACCAGGAACGGGAAG
The DNA here is from genome assembly GCA_016201195.1 of Acidobacteriota bacterium. Taxonomy (GTDB): domain Bacteria; phylum Acidobacteriota; class Terriglobia; order Bryobacterales; family JACQDG01; genus JACQDI01. The sequence goes on from JACQDI010000439.1 coordinate 820, forward strand.
AACGACAGGAGCAGGTTGGCGGAGATGGCGAAGGCGTAGACATGGATCTCGGTCTGGAGCAGGAATTTGAGGGTGGGGGCGAAGAAGGAGATCAGCCGGAGCAAATACAAAGCGTATCACGCAAGGGGGATCGTGGAACGTGGATTTTGGATCGTGGGCCAGACTCGCGAGACTCGCGGGGCCCGGTATGCCGTGCGGTAGACTGATAATATGATCCGAGTGATTCTGGGGTTCTGTCTGCTCTGGCCGGCGCTGGGGCAGGATCTTAAGGAGTTTGAGAAGTCGGTCACCGAGTTTACGCTGGCCAACGGGTTGCACTTCATCTCCGTAGAGCGGCACGAAGCGCCGGTGGTTTCTTTTTTCACCTACGCCAACGTGGGGTCAGCGAACGATCCCAAGGGCGCCACCGGGCTGGCGCACATGTTCGAGCACATGGCGTTCAAGGGCACCGCGCGCATCGGATCGAGGAACTATGCCGACGAGAAGAAGTCGCTGGAGGCGGTGGAGCGGGCGTTCCGGGCGGTGGAGGAGGAGAAATACAAGGGTCCGCGCGCCGACAAGGCGAAGCTGGAGCAACTGGGCAAGGCTTTTCACGAGGCGGTGGAGAAGGCTGGGGAACTGGCCGAGTCGGAGGAGTTCAGCCGGGTGATCGAGCAATCGGGCGGGGTGGGCATGAACGCCGGCACCAGCAACGACTCGACCGTTTACTTCTACAGTCTGCCGTCCAACCGGATTGAGCTGTGGTTTTACCTGGAGTCGGAGCGGTTTCTGCGGCCGGTGTTCCGCGAGTTCTACAAGGAGCGAGACGTGGTGCGCGAGGAGCGGCGCATGCGCACCGAATCGAACCCGGTGGGAAAGCTGGTGGAGGTGTTTTTGTCGGAGGCGTTCGTCGCCCATCCTTACGGCCAGCCTCCGGTGGGCTGGGCCAGCGACGTCGAGAATCTCGGCGCCACCGAGGCGGAGAGGTTTTTCCAGACCTACTACGTGCCGGCGAACCTGACCATCGCGATCGTAGGCGACGTCACCCCGAAGGAGATCCGGCGGCTGGCGGAGACCTATTTCGGGCGCCTGGCGAAGAAGCCGCTGCCGCCGCCGGTGCTGACCGTGGAGCCGGAGCAGCAGGGTGAGCGGCGCATCGAGGTGGGATCGCCCGCCCAGCCGACGGTCCTGGTGGGCTACAAGAAGCCTTCGCAGTACGATGCGGACCGCGCGGTGTTCGACGTAATCTCGAGCGTGCTGAGCGGGGGACGCACCGGCTGGTTCTACAAGGAACTGGTGCGGGACAAGCAGATCGCGCTCGACGCCGGCGGCTTCCCCGATTTTCCCGGCAACAAGTACCCGGGCCTGTTCCTGTTCTACTCGTTCCCAACCTCGGGGCACACGGTGGAGGAGAACGAGAAGGCCATGTATGCGCTGATCGACAAGCTGAAAACCGATAAGGTCGACGACGAGACGCTGAACATGGTGAAGACCAAGAACCGCGCTGCGCTGATCCGGAAGCTCGAGAGCAACTCGGGGCTGGCCGGCGAGCTGGCCTCCTACTACGCCGCCTACGGCAACTGGCGCCAGTTGTTCTATTCGCTCGATGAGATCAACAAGGTCACCGCCGACGACGTACAGCGGGTGGCCAAAAAGTATTTCGCCCGCAACAACCGCACGGTGACCTACCTGGTCGCGCCGGCCAAGGAGAAGCAGTGAGAAAACCCGCCGTGATCCGCACTCTCGTCGCCTCTCTGATCTGGATGTCTCTGGCGGCCGCCCAGCAGCCAGCCGCCCGGCAGCAGGTTACCCGGCAGGGGCCGGTCTCCACGTACAAGGAGCTGGAAGGCAAGTATCCGAAGCTGAAGGAAATCCAGATCCCCAAGGTGGAGACCTACACGCTGCCGAACGGCCTGCGCCTGTACCTTCTCGAAGACCATGCGCTGCCGATCATCAACGGACGGGCGCTCGTCCGCACCGGGAACTTGTTCGACCCGCCCGGCAAGATCGGCCTCGCCGAGGCCACCGGCGCGGTGATGCGCACCGGCGGCACAGTGTCCAAGACCGGCGACGTGCTGGATCAGGAGCTGGAAAGCATGGCCGCCGAGGTGGAAACAGGTATTGGCGAGACCAGCGGTCAGGCCAATTTTTTCACGCTCCAGGAGAACCTGGACAAGGTGCTGGCCATCTACGCGGGCGTGCTGATGCATCCCGCCTTCCGCCCGGAGCGCCTGGAGTTGTTCAAGAACCAGACGCGCAGCGGGATCGCCCGGCGCAACGACGACCCGGCGGAGATCGCGCGCCGCGAGTTCGCCAACCTGGTGTACGGGAAAGACAATCCCTACGGGTGGCAGCAGGAATACGAGCACGTGGACCGCATCGAGCGGGCCGACCTGGAGAAATTCTACCGGCGATACTTTTTCCCGGCCAACGTGATGCTCGCGGTCTACGGCGACTTCCCGACGGCGGAGATGAAGGCCAAGCTGGAGGCGGCGTTCAAAGACTGGAACAACCCGCAGGACCCCGTGCCGCCGTTCCCCGCGGTGAAGGCGGATCGCAAGGGCGGAGCGTACCTGGTGGCCAAGGATGATGTGAACCAGACCAACATCCGGATCGGCCATCTGGGCGGGTTGTTCAAAGACGAGGACTACCCCGCGCTGGAGGTGATGGCCGACATTCTGGGCGCGCCGGGGGCGTTCCGCAGCCGGCTGGTGCAGCAGGTGCGCACCAAGCTCGGCTACGCCTACCAGGTGTCGGCGGTGTGGGGCGCCCACTACGGCCACCCCGGGCTGTTCACGCTGGTCGCGGGCACAAAATCGGAATCGACGGTGAAGGCCATCAAAGCGATGCTCGCGGAGGTCGACCGGCTGCGCCAGACCGAGGTGACCGAGGCGGAACTGACGGCGGCGAAGGAAGCCGTGGTGAACAGCTTCGTGTTCAACTTCGACACGCGAGCGAAGACGCTGAACCGCCTGCTCACCTACGAATACTGGGGCTATCCGAAGGACTTCATCTTCCAGTACAAGAAGAAGCTGGAGGCGGTGACCCGGCAGGACGTGCTGCGGGTGACCAGGAAATACCTGCATCCGGAAGAGTTGAAGATCGTAGCAGTAGGCAAGGCGGGAGATTTCGATGCGCCGCTGAAGGATGTGGGCAAACCGGTGGAAGCGCTGGATATCACGATCCCGCAGCCCAAGCAGGAGCGGGCTCAAGCGGACGCCGGATCGCTGGCGAAGGGGCGGGCCGTGCTGGAGCGCGCCCAGAAGGCGGCCGGCGGCGGCGAGAAACTGGCCGCGCTCAAGGACGCAGTGGTCGCCATCAACGCCCAGTTGGCCGGTCCTGGAGGCAGCATGGCGGTGAAACAGAAGGTCCAGTACATCTTTCCTTCCCTGATAAGGCAGGAAAATGAGCTGCCGTTTGGCAAGATCGTGGTCTACTCCGACGGCAGGACCGGCTGGCTCAAGCATCCGCAGGGCCAGACGCCATTGCCCGGCCCGCAACTGCAACAGGTGCGTGGGGAACTGTTCCGGCTGACGGAGATGCTGCTGCTGAGCGACCGCGATTCCACGCGGACGGTCAATTTTGCCCGGAAGGACAAGGTGGGCGATCGTGAGGCCGACGTGATCGAGATCGGCGCCCAGGACGGCTTGCAGGTGGAGGTCTGGGTGGATGCCGCGTCGGGAACGATCCTCAAGAAGGGATACAAGGGAGAGGCGATGGCCGGGCCGCAGGCCAAGGTGGAGGAAGTGTACGAAGATTTTCGGGAGGTCAACGGCGTCCACGTTCCGTTCAAAACCGTCGTCTTCCAGAACGGAAAGAAGTTTGCGGAGTCCCAGTGCACGGAATTCCAATACAATACCGGGCTGAAGGCGGAGGATCTGGCCAAGCCATGAAACCGCTGATCGGCATCCCGGCGCGGTGGGAGGAACGCGAAAGAGGAGATTGGCAGAAGAGCCGCTGGTACTTGCAGCCCACGTATTTTGAGGCGGTGGCGGCGGCAGGCGGACTGCCGGTGATGATCCCGCTGATCCCGGAGGTGGCGCGCGAGTTGTTCCAGCGCCTGGACGGGGTGCTGCTGTCGGGCTGCGACAGCGACGTGGACCCGGCCAGCTACGGCGCGGCGCGAAGTCCCAAGGTCGAGTTCGTCAACCCGGCCCGCGATCGGACCGACTTTGCGCTGCTAGAAGAGGCCGACCGCGCAGGAAAGCCGGTGCTGGGGATCTGCTACGGCATGCAGTCGATGAACGTGCACTACGGGGGGACGCTGATCCAGCACATTCCCGACGCAATCCGCACCGAGATCGAGCACAGCGAGCACGTGACGCGGCACCCGATCACGGTCGAGCATGGTTCGCTGCTCGGAGAACTGGCCGGGCGCGGCCCGCACACGGTTAACAGCACGCATCACCAGGCGGTGGAACGGATGGCCCCGCAGTTCCGGCCCACGGCCTACGCACCCGACGGAGTGATCGAAGCCATGGAATGGAACCCCAACGGGCGGTTCCTGATGGCGGTGCAATGGCACCCGGAGCGGATCTTTTGCGAGAGCGCGATCAGCATGGCGGTGCTGGCGCGATTCGTGGAGGCGTGCAAATGAGGATCTCACGCAAAGACGCCAAGGGCGCCAAGATGGGGGAGTCTTTGCGCTCTTTGCGGGCTTGGCGTCTTTGCGTGATGCTCGGGTTTGCCGCCTCGCTTTACGCCCAGACCCCGCAGGAGGCGGGGAAGCGGTTGATCCGGCAGTGCCTGGAGGCCGTGGGCGGACAGGCGTTCCTGAAGATGCGCGACCGGGTGCAGCACGGACGCGCCTACCAGTTCTACCAGGAACAACTGCGAGGACTGGCCGTGGTCGCGATTTATACGAAGTACGATATCAAGCCCTCCTCACCGCCGGTGGGGTGGATCGGTGTGCGGGAGCGCCGTGATTTCGGCAAGAACGCCGATTACGGCTCGCTGTTCCTGGAGGACAGGGGCTATGACATCACGTACCGCGGGGCGCGGCCCTACCCCGAGGCCTACATGCAGCAATACTACGAGCGGCTGCGGCGGGACATCTTCTACATTCTCAAATACCGGCTGGACGAGCCGGGCATGATTTTCGAATCGCTGGGCACGGAGATCATCGACAACCAGCCCGCCGACACAGTGCGTATAACGGACGGAGACAATCGCACGGTGACCGTGTACTTGCTCAAATCGAGCCACCTGCCCGTGCGGCAGGAGTACCTGCGCCGCGACCCCAAGACCCGCGAGACCTTCCACGAGGTAGGCAATTATTCGAAGTACCGCAATGTCAACGGGGTCGAGCTTCCCATGAATACCCAGCTCGTGCGCGACGAGGAGAAAATCTTCGAGATGTTCAGCGAGAGGATGGAAATCAACAAGGGTCTGGAAGAATCGGCTTTCGCGATCAAGAAGGGGCTCAAGGTCCTGCCGCCGGAGAAGTAAGCTGGACGGTGCGGCCGCCCACAATCATCCGCTCCGCGTCAGTCTGCTTCGAGACTCCGCCACAGGTACCAGCAAGCGATACTGCAATAGGGATGCCAGGGCCGGGCGATCTGCTCGAGTTCGGCCGGCTTGGGAAGCGCGCCGAGCCCGTAGGCCTTCTGGACCGCGGCGCGAACGCCGTAGTCGCCGGTGGCCAGCACGTTCGGGCGGCGCAGCGCGAAGAGCAAGAACATGTGCGCGGACCAGACGCCGATGCCTTTGACCTGGGTGAGCACGGCTATCACCTCCTGGTCGGAGAGAGCCGGCAGCCGGCGGAACCGGATCGCGCCCGCGGCGGTCTTCTCGGCCAGGTCGCGGATGTAGGCCGTTTTGGCGGCCGATAAGCCGGCGGCTCGCAGGCGCTCAACCGGAGTACGCAGGACGGCCTTGGGTGTCAGGCGCCCGTTTCCCACCGCCTCCAGGGTGCGGCGGAAGATGGTGGCGGCGGCCGTGCCGTTGAGCTGCTGATACACGATGGCCTGGGCGAGCGATGCAAACTCGGGCGTCCGGTATTGAATCCGGCACGGCCCCACTCGCTCGATGATGCGGCACAAGACCGGGTCGGCCTTTTTGAGGTGGTTGACGGCTTTTCTCATGGTTGCGGGGCGCGCGGCTCGGGGATGTAGCCGTCCCGGGCGATGACCGTCACCGCCGGCCGCTTCACGCGTACCTCGATCGAGCGAAAGACGGGAGCCACGGTGGGAGGCTTTTGCGGGACATAGGTCAGGATGTACTGGTAGCGCGCCTGCTCGGTGATCCGGGCGTAGACGGGCTCGATGGACGTTTTCTTCAGCACGGTGAACATCTCGCCGCCACTGGGCGGACCGTAGCGGGCGAGCACACTGATATTGCGTGAGAGCTTCGCGTCATCTAGTCCGATCGAATAAACGCCCACGCCGCTTTTGCGGAGTGTGGCGAGCAGGTCGGAGGTGGAGACTTGATTGCGAGTCGAATTGAGGCCGTCAGAGATCAGCAGGATCATCTTGCGGCGTCCCGGGTCGCGGGCGCGGAGCAATCGTGCCGCGGCGTAGACGGCGTCATCCACGTTCTTGAACATCGGAGGGGCGGCGCCGCCGGAGCGAACCGAGGGAGGCGGGCCGCCGACGGGCCAGCCGTTGATGCGGGGCGTGGGGGCGCTCAGAGGCTCGCCTGCCTGGCTATATTCGGCGCCGATCTCCATCTGCTTCAGCGCTTCGTAGATCCGATCCCGGTCGGAGGTAAAATCGGCCACGGTTCGAAAACGGACGTCAAAGGCGAAAACTCCGGCCTCATCAAACTCGCTGAAGGCTTCGGCCAGGCTGGGGAAGGTGGCGCGCAGTCGGTGGGCGGTCGGCCGACTGAGGGCGGCATCGATCAGCACGGCCACCGAGAGCGACGCCGGATCGGCGGAAAAGCCGGTGATTTTCTGCTCGACGGCATCCTCGAGCAAGCGAAAGTCGGCCGCTTCGAGCCCCCCGATCAGCCGCCCCTGGGCGTCCTTGACCGTCACCGGCACGACCACCTGCTCGGTCGAGGCGCGGAACACCGGGGGCCGCTGCGCCTGAAGGGGGAGCCAGGCCAGAATTGCTACAATGAAAACGAGCAGATGTCGCATCTCCCATTTCAGGATAGCCGATGAAGCGGGTCTTTTCCATGACGGTGCTGGGGGTGGTGGTGCTGGCCGTATGGGCGCAGCAGCCGAAGCCGGAGGAGCTGCCGTCGATCTCGGTCGAAGTCGAGGTGGTGAACATCTTCTTCACGGTCACCGACCGGCAGGGCCGACTGATCACCAACCTGGACAAGTCGGACTTCACGGTGGAGGAGGAAGGCCATCCGCAGACCATCAAGTTTTTTTCGCGCCAGTCGGACCTGCCGCTGACCATGGGTCTTCTGGTCGATACCAGCGTCAGCCAGGGCAGCCTGATCGACCAGGAGCGCCAGGCCTCTTCCCAGTTTTTCACCCAGATGCTGCGGGTCAAAAAAGACCAGGCGTTCCTGATCAGCTTCGACGTCAACGTGGATCTGCTACAGGATTTCACCGACTCCTCGCGCCTGCTGCGGGCGGGCCTGGAGAAGCTGCGGGTGAACGGCGGAGCCGGAGGGATGGCAGGGGGGCCCGTGCCCAGCTCGGGCAAGCCACGCGGCACGCTGCTCTATGACGCGGTGTTTCTGGCTGCCGAAGACATGCTCCGGCACCAGGTGGGCCGCAAGACGGTAGTGCTGATCACCGACGGCAACGATTTCGGTAGCCGGCTGACGATGAAGCAGGCCATCGCCGCGGCCCAGAAATCCGACGCCATTCTCTACAGCATTCTGTTTCTGGACCGAGCGTTCTACTACCGGGCCGGCGGCTATGGGATGGTCGGGGGCTTCGGCAACGCGTCGGCACTCAAGAAAATGAGCGAGGAGACCGGCGGCAAGGTCTTCGAGGTGACCAAGAAGAAATCGCTGAAGGAGATCTACGACGAG
>JACQDI010000022.1 GCA_016201195.1 Acidobacteriota bacterium
CATCCCTTCATTCTACGAGGCCTGTCACCTTCCCGGTGCATTTTGTCCTCAGCCGGTCCATGACCGTCAAACTTCCCGGAGCCTGATCCACCGGCCTCCCGTGACTCTGTTCGCAAAATCCGACCTTCGCAGCCTTGGCTTATCGACGGATCGGGGATGCACGATTGTGTTTGTGAGTGACATGAAGAGGGCGGTGGCGTTTTATCGGGATGTGTTGGGGATTGCGCTGCGGTATGAGTCAGAGGGGTGGAGCGAGTTTGCGACCGAGGGTACGACACTGGCGCTGCATCCGGCGGGGGAGACGGGGGCGGGGAGATGCCAGCCGGGGTTTGTGGTGGAGGACATCGGCGCGTTTCACCAGAACGCACAGGCCAATGGGGTGAGGTGCATCATGCCGCCGAAGAAGCAGGACTTCGGGGGGGTGCTGGCGGCCTACGCCGATCCCGATGGGCTGATTATCTCGATTATGGAAGCGCAGAAAAAATAGGTTTCAGGTGCCAGGTTCCAGGTGTCGGGGCCAAAGCGACAGACGGCCTCACACTTGGGACCTGACATCTGCCACCTGTCTTTACACGTCGATCGGTGTGAGCAGTCCGTCGTTGAAGCGGTTGGTCAGGTTTGCCGTGCCGACGGTCATCACCAGCTCGACCAGTTGCTCGGCGTTGAAATATCTGCCGAGATCGTCGAGGTCCTCCTGGCGGATGCCGGAGGCGTGGGCGGTCACCGCGCGGGCGTAGCGGACGGCCGCGCGCTCCTCGTCGGTGAAGATGTCGCGTTTGAGGCCGCCGGGATCTTTCAAAGCCTGGATCTGCTCTTCGGTTACGCCGTGCCGCTTTCCCGAAGCGACGTGAGCGCGGCTTCAATACTCACAGTGGTTGTGGAACGAGACGGTCAGATAGGCCAGTTCCTTGATCTTGGGCGACAGGGCGCCGGGCGCCCAGACGGCCTTGTAAAACTCGAGAAAGGTCCGGAAGATCTCAGGCTTGTTGACCATGAACTTGAAAAAGTTCAGGACCTTGCCTGTCTTTTGCTGCATGTCCTGAAGGATGGGGCGGACGGATTCAGCGGCCTTGTCGGCTTCAACGATTGGTATTGTCATAGATGATGTTTCCTTTCCCAGAATTTGATCCTATCATGGAAGTTTATCTCAACTCTGGAGGGCAATCAGTGCCAATCGAAAAAGGGGCCGCGATTCAGCCGGCCGCAGGGAAGCTGGGTGTTTTGACGCCGGGGATGGGCGCGGTGACCACCACGTTCATTGCGGGCGTGGAGGCGGTGAGGCGAGGGCTGGCGAAGCCGATCGGCTCGCTGACGCAGATGGGGACCGTGCGGCTGGGCAAGCGCACGGACAATCGCAGCCCGCAGATCCAGGATTTCGTGCCGCTGGCGGCGCTCGACGAACTGGTCTTCGGCGGGTGGGACATTTTTGCGGACAATGTCTACGAGGCGGCGGTGCACGCGGGGGTGCTGGAACCGAAGCTGCTCGAGGCGCTGCGCGGGCCGCTCGAGGCGATCCGGCCTATGCCCGGCGTGTTCGAGCAGCGCTACGTGCCGCGGCTGCGGGCGACGCAGGCCAAGCAGGGGCGAAACAAGATGGATCTCGCCGAGCAGCTCATGGACGACATCGCGCAGTTTCGGGAGAGATCGGGCGCCTCACGGCTGGTGATGGTGTGGTGCGGGTCGACGGAGACGTTTCAGAAAGCGGGCGTGGTGCATTCGAGCTTGCAGAATTTTGAGTGCTGGCTCCAAAAGAGCGACCCGGAGATCGCGCCCAGCCAGATCTACGCCTATGCGGCGCTGAAGTCCGGAGTGCCGTTTGCCAACGGCGCGCCGAATCTGACCGTGGATACGGCCGCGTTGCAGGAGCTGGCCCGGGAGCGGCAGGTGCCCATCGCCGGCAAGGACTACAAGACGGGCCAGACGTTCATGAAGACCCTGATCGCGCCGGGGTTGAAGTCGCGGCTGCTGGGCGTTTCGGGTTGGTTTTCGAGCAACATCCTGGGTAACCGCGACGGCGAAGTGCTGGACGATCCGGAGGCCCACAAGACCAAGGAAGAGAGCAAGCTCTCGGCACTGGAGCAGATCTTGCAGCCGGAGCTGTACCCCGAGCTATACAGCAATATGTATCACAAGGTGCGGATCCACTATTACCCGCCGCGCGGCGACAACAAGGAGGGTTGGGACAACGTCGATATCTTCGGGTGGCTTGGCTATCCGATGCAGATCAAGATCGACTTCCTGTGCCGGGACTCGATCCTGGCTGCGCCGCTGGTGCTCGATCTGGCGCTGTTCCTGGACCTCGCCCAGCGCGCGGGGATGCACGGGATCCAGGAGTGGCTGTCGTTCTACTTCAAGTCGCCGATGACCGCGCCGGGCCTCTATCCGGAGCACGACGTGTTCATCCAGTTGATGAAGCTGAAGAACACACTGCGGTGGCTGCGGGGCGAGGATCTCATCACCCACCTGGGTTTGGAATATTACGATTAGGAATTACCCGCGCACGATCGGCGACGAGCGCTGTTCCAGGGCCGAGACGCGGCGGTCAAGGTCCTTGATGGTGGCCTGGATGTCCCGGAGTATCAAAAGTATCTCGCCTACCTGCGCTTCGATCCGGTCCATACGCGTTTCGATGCGGTCCATGCGCTGCTCGAGGCTGCTCAAGCGGGCGTTCATGGTATCGAAGTGCTTGGTCTGCGACCAGATAGCGGCTAGGATCGCGATCAGAACGGGCAGGGTGATGGTGATCGCCGGGATCCAGATCTGGATGTCCATCTTCACGCCACGATGATAGCACAATGAGAAAAGTTTTGGTCGTAGGCGGGACCCAGTTCATCGGCAAAGAGCTGGTGCGGCGGCTGGTGGCGCGGGGGGACGGGGTCACCATCCTGCACCGGGGCAGCTCGCCGTTGCCGGAGGGCGTGGAGGAGATTCGCTGCGACCGCAACGACGGGGAGGCGGTGCGGCGAGCCTTGCGGGGGCGAGAGTTTGATTTCGTCTTCGACAACGTCTACGACTGGGCGCGGGGCACCACGGCCGAGCAGGTGGCTGCGGCGGCGGGATCGTGCGGGCCGGGGATCCAGAGGTATGTGTTCCTATCGAGCGTGGCGGTCTATGGGGAAGGCGAGAACCACCGCGAGGAAGATCCTCTGGCGCCGGCCGATCACCAGTATCCCTACATCCGCAACAAGGCGGAGACCGAGAGGATGCTGTTCCGTCTGCACCAGGAGCGAGGCTTTCCGGCGGTGACGCTGCGGCCGCCCTACGTTTATGGGCCGGAGAATGCGTTTTACCGCGAGGCGTTCTTTTGGGACCGGATCCGGCGCGACCGGCCGGTGATCATTCCCGAGGACGGCTCGCGGCTGATGCACTTCGTCTACGTCAGAGACCTGGTGTGGGCGATGTTGCGCGTGGCCGAGACGCCCGCCGCCGTTGGACAGGCTTACAACATTGCCAATCCCGCGCCGCTGACGCAGGTGGAGGCGGTGCGGGCGTTCGCGGCAGCGGCGGGGCGCGAGGCGCGGCTGGTGTTTGTGCCGCGCGCGAAGATCCAGGCGGCCGGGGGCAACGTGTTCGAGCCGCCGTTTTACTTCGGTCAATACTACGATCTGCCGGGGATTACCGAATCGATCGACAAGGCCCGGCGAGATCTGGGCTTCGAGCCGACGCCGTTTGACAAAGGGCTGGCCGAGACGTATCAGTGGTATTTGGCGCGATCGCGAGCCGAGGAGCCGGATTTCCCTTTCGAGGACCGGCTGCTCGAAATGCGATAAACATGGTCTACTTTCGCGAGGTGCAGCGCTTTCGCCAGCCGTGGCTGTGGGCCATTCTGTTGCTGCCGGTCGCCGTCGTCGCCTATGGGATCTATCAGCAACTGGTGCTGGGACGTCCGTGGGGCAACAAGCCCATGTCCGATGGCATGTTGCTCGGGACGAGCGCGTTCGTCCTGCTGCTGACGTTGTGGATGTACCGGATGGAGCTGCGAACCGAAGTGCAGGACGACGAGCTAGCGGTGCACTTCTTTCTGCTCTGGAAGCCGAAGAGAATTCCGCTCCGAAATATCCGGAGCTGCCGGGCGGTCACCTACAGCCCGATCAGGGAGTACGGCGGATGGGGGATCCGGCGCGGCAGACGGGGATGGGCGTACAACGTGAGCGGCGACCGGGGCGTGGAGCTGGAACTGGACGGCGGGAAGTTTTTCCTGGTGGGAACGCAGCGGCCCGAGGAGCTGGTCGGCGCGATCGAAAAACGGCGCGCGATTGGTTGACCATCCGGCGTCCGTTCCCCATAATGGACCTTATGGCCTCCGGCCCTGATCGCAGTTTTCTCTGGCGGCGCCTGCATTCCCTTTCTGGTATTTTCCCGGTCGGCGTATTTCTGCTCGAGCATCTCTACACCAATTTGTATGCGGTGAATGGTCCTGAAGCATACAACGAGAAGGTGCAGGGGCTGACATCGCTGCCCGCCGTGCTGGCGCTGGAGATCCTGTTCATCTACATTCCCCTTGCGTATCATGGCCTGTACGGGCTGTGGATCTGGTGGCGGGGCGACGGCAACATCACCGAGTATCCCTGGCAGGGCAACTGGCTCTACACGCTGCAGAGGTGGACGGGCATCGTGACGATGATCTACATCGGCTTCCATGCCTGGGAGCAGCGGTTCAGCGGCGCGCACGTCATCACCCACTACTACGTGGCGTTTTCCAAGGTGCAGCACAGCATCGCGCGGCCGGCGGTGCATGTGTTCTACGTCGTGGGCCTGCTGGCGGCGTGCTTCCATTTCGCTTACGGCGTATGGCTGTTCGCGTGCAAGTGGGGATTCACGCCGGGCCGGCAGGCGCAGCGGAAGCTGTTCTGGGCCTCCATGGCCCTGTTCGCGGCGCTGAGCGGGGCGGGACTGGCGAGCCTGAGGAGCTTCGGAACCGAGCCCCTGCAGCGAACGCCGGAGGAACTGATCCGGGAGAGATGAGGATTTGTTGATTTGTTGATTTAGCGATTTGTTGATTGAAAGCCCGCCGGCGCCGGGGTGCGGGTCTCAATCAACAAATCATCAAATCATCAAATCACCAAATGGACTAATGGCGAATCCCAAGGTAATCGTGGTGGGCGGCGGCCTTGCCGGGTTGATGGCGACCATCAAGGTGGCTGAGCTGGGCGGGCGACCATCAAGGTGGCTGAGCTGGGCGTGCCGGTGGAGGTGTTTTCCATCGTGCCGGTGAAGCGGTCGCACTCGGTGTGCGCGCAGGGCGGAATCAACGCGGCCAAGGACCTGAAGGGTGAAGGCGACTCAACCTGGAAGCATTTCGACGACACCGTCTTCGGCGGCGACTTTCTGGCCAACCAGCCGCCGGTGCGGGACATGACGGAGGCCGCTCCAGGCATTGTTGATATGCTCGACCGCATGGGGGTGATGTTCAACCGCACCTCCGAGGGGTTGCTGGACTTCCGGCGATTCGGCGGGACACTGTACAGCCGCACGGCGTTCGCAGGGGCGACCACCGGCCAGCAATTGCTCTACGCGCTCGACGAGCAGGTGCGGCGGTTCGAGGCCGAGGGGAGAGTCCGCAAGTTCGAGCACTGGGAGATGCTCTCGGGCGTGGTCGACTCGAACCGGGCGTGCCGGGGCATCTGCGCCATGGACCTGCGGTCGATGGAGGTGCGCACCTTCCCGGCCGACGCGGTGATCATCGCCACCGGCGGGATTGGGGCGATTTTCGGGCGCAGCACCAACTCGGTAGCCTGCACCGGCAGCGCCCAGAGCGCGCTCTACCAGCAGGGGGCCTACTACGCGAACCCGGAGTTCGTGCAGGTGCATCCTACGGCCATTCCGGGCGAGGACAAGCTGCGGCTGATGTCGGAATCGGCGCGCGGCGAGGGCGGCCGTATGTGGGTTCCGCGTGACGGCAAGAACTGGTACTTTCTTGAGGAGTGGTATCCCAAGTATGGCAACCTGGTGCCCCGCGACATCGCCACGCGCGCCATTCACAAGGTTGTGTATGAGCTCGGGCTGGGCGTGGATGGGCAGCCGGCCGTCTACCTGGACCTGACCCACATCGATGCCAAGACCCTCGACCGCAAGCTGGGCGGGATCCTGGAGACTTACGAGAAGTTCGTGGGCGTCGATCCGCGCAAGGAGCCGATGAAGGTGTTCCCGGGGATGCACTACACCATGGGAGGCCTGTGGGTCGATTACAAGCACCGGACCAACATCGCCGGGCTGCTGGCGGCGGGCGAGTGCGAGTATCAGTATCACGGCGCGAACCGCCTGGGGGCCAACGCGTTGTTGAGCTGCATCTATGCCGGGCGGGTCAGCGGGACTGCGGCCGTCGAGCATGTCCAAGGCCTGGCGAACGGTTCCGATTCGGTACCGTCAACGGTCTTTGAGCGGGAAGCGCGGCAGCAACAGGAGTTGAACGACAACCTGCTCAAAGGGCAGGGGACGGAGAATCCGTTCGCGATCTGGAAAGAGATGGGCGCCGGCATGACCGAGCATGTGACCGTCATCCGGAACAACGACAAGCTGAAGAAGTGGGACGAAAAGCTCGTCGAGCTGCTGGAGCGCTCCAAGCGCATCAACCTGAGCGATCACTCGCGGTGGGCCAACCAGACCCTGGTCTTCGCGCGGGAGCTGGGCAACATGCTCCAACTGGCGCGGGCGATCACCTTGGGAGCGCTTGCGCGCAACGAAAGCCGCGGCGCGCACTACAAGCCGGACTTTCCGGAGCGCGACGACCAGAACTGGCTGCAGACCACCAAGGCGTATTTCGCGCCGGACGCCGATGAGCCGCGATTCGTCTATGAGCCGGTGGATACGTCGCTGATGCCGCTGCGAGAAAGAAAATATTGAAACCACCGATGAGCGCCGATAGAACCGTTGAGATCAAGATCAAGCGGCAGATGACGCCCGATGGGCCGAGCCGGTGGGAGACGTTTCGGGTGACGGTGCGGCCGGCGATGAACATTGTCGGGGTCCTGATGCAGATCGCGGAGAACCCGGTCACTGTGGACGGCAAGGCGACCGCGCCGGTGTCGTATGACGCCAACTGTTTGGAGGAAGTCTGCGGTTCGTGCGCGATGCGGATCAACGGACGGGTGAGGATGGCGTGCTCGTCGCTGGTCGACCACCTCCAGGCGCCGATTCGCCTCGAGCCGATGTCCCGGTTTCCTGTCGTGCGCGACCTACAAGTGGACCGCTCGCGGTTGTTTGAAGACCTCAAACGGGTCAAGGCGTGGATTCCAATCGACGGCACCTACGACCTGGGCCCGGGGCCGCGGATGGCGCCGCGAGAGCAGGAGGCCGCCTACCCGTTCTCCCGCTGCATCTCCTGCGGCTCGTGCCTGGAGGTGTGCCCGCAGTATAATGACGGCACGCATTTTGTGGGTGCGGCGGTGGTGGGGCAGGTGAGGCTGTTCAACAGCTACCCCACCGGGAAAATGAACGCCTACGAGCGGCTGGAGGCGCTTATGGGCCCGGGCGGCATCCACGAATGCGGCTACGCGCAGAATTGCGTGGAGATATGTCCGAAGGAGATCCCGCTGACCCAGGCCATCGCCGAGGTGGGCGGGCAGGTGATGCGGCACGCGCTGTTCGAATTCTTGAAGAAGTAGGAGGCCGAGAGGCGCACGCAAAGACGCAAAGGGAGCAAAGACGCAAAGAAAACCACGGAGGGAGCAAGTGAAGAAAATTTTCTTGATGGTTCTGGGTCTGGCGGCGCTGGTGTCGGCGCAAGAACCGAAGGCGGCTGCCCCGGCGACGCCGGAGCGCGAGCCTGGGCTGTACGCCACCTTCACCACGTCGATCGGGACGATGGTCTGCAAACTGTTTGAGAAAGAGGCCCCGCTGACGGTCGCCAACTTTGTCGGCTTGGCGCGCGGCGCCAAAGAATGGACCGACCCCAAGACAGGCCAGAAAGTGAAGCGGCCGCTTTACAACGGCACGATCTTTCACCGGGTCATTCCCGGCTTCATGATCCAGGGAGGCGACCCGCTGGGAACGGGCATGGGCGACCCCGGCTACAAGTTCCGGGACGAGATCAGTCCGGACCTGAAGTTCGACCAGCCGGGGCGGCTGGCGATGGCCAACTCTGGGCCGAACACCAACGGGAGCCAGTTCTTCATCACCGAGGTGCCGACTCCGCATCTGAACAAACTGCACACGATTTTCGGCCAGGTGGTGGAGGGGCAAGAGCTGATCAAGCAGATTACCGGGGTTCCTAAAGACGGAAACGACAAGCCGCGCACGCCGGTGGTGCTGAAGAACGTGCGGATCCAGCGCTTCCCGCTGGCGGCGCCGGCCAAGAAAGAAGGAGCGAGCGAGACCAAGACCGCGCCGGCGGCCCCGAAGAAGACCGCCCCGGTGAGCAAGGCACCGGCAAAGTAAAGGCGCGTGAGAGGCTTTGGACAAAAAAACCCGGCGGAACAGGAGGGTGCCCGCCGGGCCTAGTTCAGGCGGGGAAAACGAATGGGTTAGTCGGAACCGTCTCCGGTCCCGCATCCGTTATTCCTTTTCTAATGCTTACGGACTTAGACGCGGAAGGTTCCCGAAAGTCATCAATCCGCAAAAAAAATCTTGTGGCTGCGCTGCGCGCCTGGTACCGGCGGAACCGGCGGCGGTTTCCGTGGCGGGAGACGGCCGACCCGTACCGGATCTGGGTGTCGGAGATCATGCTGCAACAGACCCGGGCAGCGGCGGTGGAACCCTACTATGAGCGATTCCTGCGGCGGTTTCCGGACCTACAAGCCCTGGCCCGCTCGAAGGAGGCCGAGCTGCTGGAGTGTTGGAGCGGCTTGGGCTATTACTCACGGGCGCGAAACCTGCGGCGGGCGGCGCAGCAGGTAAACGGCGTGCTTCCAAAAACTTATGAGGGGTGGAAGGCACTGCCCGGAGTGGGACCCTACACCGCCGCGGCGGTGGCGTCGATCGCCTTCGGCGAGCCGGTGGCGGTGCTCGACGGCAACGTGGCGAGGGTGATGGCGCGGCTCACGCACGAGCGAGGGGACGTGCGGCTGCCGCGAGTGCGAGAGGAGCTGCGAAGCCGGGCGCAGGCGCTTCTCGACCGGCGGAATCCGGGCGAATTCAATCAGGCCCTGATGGAGCTGGGGGCGACGGTGTGCCTGCCCCGCAACCCGCTGTGCCTGCTGTGTCCCATTTCCGGACACTGTGAGGCGTTCCGGCTGGGGGTCCAGAACCAGCTTCCGGTCAAGCTCGGCGGGCGCAAGCCAGTGCGCGAACAAATCGCCGTGGCGGTGGTGGAGCGAAACCGGAGCCTGCTGGTGCGGCAGCGCCCCGCGGACGCTTCGCTGATGCCGGGCTTCTGGGAGCTGCCGCAGGACATCGATGGGATCGCGCTCGGGCCTCTGATCCGGGAATTCCGGCATTCCATTACATATCACGAATATACAATTCGTTCGTTTCGGGCGACGCTGCGGGGACGGCCTCCGGCAGGTTTTCAGTGGGTGCCGTGGGCAAAGCTCGCGTCGCTGCCGCTGACCACGATTACACGAAAGGCCCTGTCTCATTGGGCCTGGTAGATCCGCAGCTCGGAACTCTGGTTGGGACGCTTGGGGACGGCGAGGTAGAGGCGGTCGAGTTCGGGCACGTAGAGCGAGGTGCGGGCGCCGGGGGCGCCGGGAACCTTGGCCAGCGGCTGGTAGTGGTCGGGGTCGCGCTGCTCGAACACGCTGACGGAGCCTTCGCCGCCGGAGACGTAGAGGCGCTTGCGGCGCGCGTCATAGAACAGATCGTCCGTATCGCCGACACAGGCAAACTCAGCGACCACCTTGCCGGAGGCGGTGTCCAGAACCAGGATCTTCGCCGGCTTGCGGCAGCCGAGGAAGAGGCGGCGGTTGACCTCATCGAGCGCCATCGGGTAGCAGGCAGCGGCCTGGGTGATGGGCCATCTCGCCTCGACCACGCGCTTGCGCCGGTCGATCACGGCGACATGTCCGGCTGACGGGACGTTCACCCAGATCCGCGGGCCGGATTTTTCGAGTTGGAAGGACTCGGGGTGACCGTCGAGCTTCACGTCGCCTATGCGCTTGCCGGCCGCGACGCCGAAAATACCCAGCGCGCCTTTGCCGTAGCCGACGTAAAGCTGCTTCTGCGCCAGGTCGTAACGGACGTTGTCGGCATCGTCGTCGAAGCTCACCTTGGCGGCCACCTGGAAGGACTTGGCGTCGAGGATGGTGAGAGCCCCGTCTCCGCCGTTGGCCACGTAGAGCCGGTTGAACTCGGGGGGATAGACCAGCCCTTGTGGCTCCTGAAAACCGCGCAGGGTGGTGAGGCGTTTGTTGGCGGAAAGATCGAACACCTCAACGGTGTTGTTGCCGAGGGCGGCCATAAACAGGCGCTTACCGGCGAGGTCGACCGAGAGGTGATCGATGCGGCCGGAGACGTCGGGGAGGGGAATTGCGCCGGCTTGCTGGAGGGGATTCTGGGCGGACGCCGGAACCAGAAGCGCAAGCCATAGACCTGCGCTACAAAGCCACTTTGCGGAGTCGAAGCGCATTGGTCACCACCGAGACGGAGCTGAAAC
>JACQDI010000440.1 GCA_016201195.1 Acidobacteriota bacterium
GCGGAGTGCCTGCGTTCGGCTTCAGCCAGGTCGCCCAGCAGCTTCCGGACCGAAGCGTCGGTGACCCTTTGTACGGCGCGTTCGTAGAAACGGCGGGTCTCCAGCTCCATGATCTCCGCCTGCTTGCGCACCACCTGGATCCCGAGCGGGCGGACCAGCCACACCGGGCGGCGCTCGACGAAGCCTTTGACGTCCTGGCGGCGAATTAGGGGGATGTGTTCACCGAAACGCCGGCGGTAGGCCTCGATCAGGCTGCTGCGATGCCCGGACTCTTCGGCCTGCATCTCCTCGAACATCCGGGCCGTGGCTGGGGAAGTTTCGCGGACACCTTCGGCAAAGTCTCCGTAGATGCGGCCATCCTCCTCTTCAAGGGAAATGGCCAGGGCCAGGATCTCTCGCTCAGACAGGTCTTTGAAGTTTTTCGCCATGGAACTAGAGCCAGAGTATTTTGATTTCCTTTTCCAATTGCCGGAATTCCGGGTCGCCGGTGACCAGTTCGACGTTGCGCTGCTTGGCCAGAGCAGCGGCGAAGCAGTCGGCGTAAGAGAGCCGGTACCTGGATTTGAATTGGGCGGCCTGGCGCGTCAAAGTCCAATCAGCATCCTGCACCTCAAAACCGAGCTCTCGAATCTGTTCCACGCTCGAGTCCGCCTCGGACTGGGAATATGCACGGGCCAGTCGATACCAGACTTCGCCGAGGTTCACAACGGTCATCCACATCGGCGCCTCTGAAGCCTGAGCCAGCAGAATCAGCGACGACACCGTGGAACCCGCTGGTTCGGCCTCCAGGAGGGCGATCACAGCCCAGCTATCAAACACTCGGGGGAGTCCAGCCGGCATCCTCTTTCTCCCGATCGCGCGCCCGTTCCTCCAGGAGGGCTTTGAGCATTCCAGAGCCCCTGTATTTGCCGTGCAGTTTGTTCAACAACGCGCTGCCAGCCTCAAGGGTACGCGGTTGGAGAACAATGCGCCCGTTCTCGTCGACGACTTCGATGCGGGTACCTTGCCTGATGCCGTACTTGCGACGTAGAGCGGACGGGATCACAATCTGGCCCTTTGTCGTAGCTCTGGTCTCCATATCCTACTCTACGGGATAGTATAGCACAAAAGTTGATTTGTCTTACCACAAGAGCCTCAACGCGAACTGGATCTGCCGGCCTACGGTTTGCGAGCCGGTGTGGCGACCTGAGCCAGCGCCGAAACAGCCAAGGAAAAAACGCCATCTCTCACTTCTATGTCACGCACCCCGGGCGAACCTCTACCTTGCAGGGGTTGGGGGAAAGGGGGTAGAGTGGACCGCAAGGAGGCAATCATGAAGCGCAGGGTGTTTCTGGCGGCGGTTCCAGCGTTGGCTGCGGCGCGGCCGCCGGTGCGGGCTACGCGGCTTTCGACCTCGTATCCCGGCACGCAGTTCTACGATCAGCAGGAACAGAACGAGGTGCTGGGGGCGCTCGAATCCCGCAGCCTGTTCCGGTGGTACGGGCCGGGCACGCCGAAGAAGGTGGCGCGGTTCGAGCAGGAACTGGCCCGGTTCATGGGCGTGAAACACGCGCTGGCGGTGACCTCGGGGACCGCCGCCTTGCACTGCGCGCTCACGGCCCTCGGGGTGGGACCGGGCGACGAAGTGATCCTGCCGGCCTGGGCCTGGTATTCCTGCTACAACGCGATCCTGCTGACCGGCGCTCTGCCGGTGTTCGGCGAGGTGGACGAATCGTTCGCCCTCGACGCGGCGGACGTGGAAAAGAAGATCACCCCTCGCACGAAAGCGATCATGGTGCTCCACCTGGCCGGCTGTCCCGCGGACATGGACCGGCTGATGGCCGTGGCGCGGCAGCACAACGTGCGGGTGCTCGAAGACAGCGCCCAGAGCGTGGGAGGGCAATACAAGGGCAAGCGCCTGGGGTCGATCGGTGACATCGGAATCTACAGCTTCCAGATCTCGAAAACCATCACCGCGGGAGAAGGCGGCGCGGTGGTGACCAATGATCCGCTGCTGTTCGAGCGAGCGGCGCGGTTTCACGACCTGGGAATTTTGCGGCCGGGCCACCAAGAGGCGCTGGGCAAGGCAGGCATGCCCTTTTTCCTGGGCACTAACTACCGGATGAACGAGATGACCGGGGCGGTGATGGGGGCACAGTTGCGGAAGCTGGAGACGATCCTCGGCGCGTTCCGACGCAACTCGCGCTACGTCAAAGAGCGGATCCGCGACCTGCCGGGTCTGCGGCTGCGGTCGAGCCCCGATCCGGACGGGGAGATCGGCGTGACCTTGTATCTGCTGTTCCCCAGCCGCGAGCAGCGGGACCGGTTCGTAGCGGGCATGCGCGCTGAAAACGTCCCTGCGTCGCCGCCCAGCGGCTCGCTGGTTTTGCCGGCGGCGCCGTATATCGAACAGAAGGTCGCGCCCCATCCGGAATGGCCGTCGTTCCGCTCCGAGCGCGGCAGGGCCATCCGGTACGGGGCGGGGTGCTGCCCGCGCACCGAGGAGATCTTCAGCCGAGCCGCCGGCGTCCACATTGGACCGAAGTACAGCGAGGGCGATTTGACCGACATCGTGGAAGCGATTCGGAAGGTGCACGGATGAAGAGGCGGGAGTTTTTGGGGAGTGGGATGCTGGCGCTGCCGGGAGCCGAGCCGGGCGGGCCGAAGCTCAAGGTGGTATGCGTAGGGGCGCATCCGGATGATCCGGAGTCGGGCTGCGGCGGAACGCTCGCCCGCTACAGCCAGGCGGGGCACCGGGTGACCATCATCTACCTCACGCGCGGGGAGCGCGGGGTTCGTGGTAAGTCCTATGAAGACGCAGCAGCCATCCGATCCGCCGAGGCCGAGGCGGCGTGCAAGATTCTCGGGGCAAAGCCGGTGTTCGCCGGCCAGATCAACGGGGCGGCCGAGCTCAACGACGCCCGGGCCGGGCAGTTGACCAAGCTGGTGCTCGCCGAGGAGCCGGACGTGGTCTTCACCCACTGGCCGATCGACACCCACATGGATCACCAGATCGCAAGCGTTCTGACGTTTCGGGCCTACCTGGCCTCGCCGCGGCGGTTCCCGCTGTACTTTTTCGAGGTCAATGCAGGGAGCCAGACCGTTGGGTTCCAGCCGACCGACTACGTGGACATCACGCCGGTGCGCGAGAAAAAGAAAGCCGCGCTGTTCGCGCACAAGAGCCAGGACGGCGAAGAGATTTACCGGAAGCACCACGAGATCATGGAGAACTTCCGGGGAAGGGAAGCGCGGGTAGCGGCAGCAGAGGCGTTTGTGCGACTGGGGAGGGACAGCCGGCTGCCGGGGGCGGAGAGCCGGTAAGGGCGCACGCCAGGACGCAAAGGACGCAAAGGCGCAAAGAGAAACACGAGACATGAGAACAAAGTGGATTGGTCTGTTCTGGTTGCTGCTGCCGCTCTATGCGCAGACCTCTACTTGGCGGCCGGTGGTGATGGGGCTGGACGGCATGGTGGTGGCGGGCCACTATGCGACGGCGCAGGCGGGGTACCGGATGCTCGCGCAAGGGGGCAACGCGATTGACGCAGCGGCGGCAGCGGCGCTGGCCAGCACGGTCGTGGAGCCGAGCCGCGCGGGGATCGGGGGGCACTCGACCATCCTCATTTACTTGGCCAAGACCGGAGAGGTGAAGTTCATCAACGGCAACGGGTGGGCAGGACAGAAGGCCACCCCGGAACTGCTGAAGGCCCGGGGCGGAATTCCCCTTGACGGACCGCTCTCGCCGTTGGTGCCCGGGTCGGTGGATGGCCTGCTGCTGGCGGCCGAGAAATACGGCCGGCTGGAACGGCAAAAACTCCTGGCCCCTTCGATTGAGCTGGCCGAACGGGGTTTCGTCGTCAGCGAGAACCTGCACAACGTCTTCCGGCGCAATGCCGAGCGGCTGGGCCCGTTCCCTTCGACCACAGCAATGTGGTTTCCGGGTGGCGAGCCGGTCCGCATGGGCGACGTGATCGTGGAGAAGGATCTGGGGCAGACGCTGCGCCGGATCGCCTCGGGGGGCCGGGAGGCCTTTTACAAGGGCCCGATCGCCCGGCGGATCGGAGAGTTCTTGCAGAAGGCGGGCGGCATCCTGGAGGCGTCGGACCTGGCCGGATTCTCAGCCGGGGAAGAGGAGCCGCTGCACGTCCGCTACAAGGGCTACGAGCTGTATATGGCGCCGCCGAGCTCCTATAGCCACGTGATGCTCGAAGCGCTCAACATTGTGGAGGGATTCGACCTGAAGGCCATGGGGCACAACTCGGCCGCGTATCTGCACCACGTGACCGAGGCGCTGAAGCTGGCGTTTGCCGACCGCGACGCGCGGATGGCCGACCCGCACTTTGTCAAGAGCGTCCCGATTGCGGAGATCCTCTCGAAAGAATATGCGGCGCGGCGGCGTGCGCTGATCCGCCCCGACCGCGCGCTCGCAGCGCCTGCGTCGAAGACGGTGGCGAAGGCCGCCGACGGATATCCTGACTGGATCGAGGGGCTCACCACGTATGTGGGCGTGGTGGACAAAGACCGCAACATGGTCTCGATCACCTCCACGATCTCTTCGGACTTCGGCAGCGCTTTGTACGTCGACGGCCCCGGCGGCGGGTTTTTCCTGAACAACTGGATGTCGCTGTTCCGGCCCGAGCCTGACAACATCAACGTCGTCGCGCCCCGCAAGCGCCCGCGCCACGGCCTGAGTCCCGTGGCGGTGCTGAAAGACGGACGGCCCTTCATGGTGTTCGGCACTCCGGGTGGCGACACTATCCCGCAGGCCCAGTTGCAGTTCTTCCTGAACTTCGCCGAGTTTGGGATGAACGTGCAGCAAGCGGTGGAGCAGCCTTACGTGGTCACCTCGGCTTTCGTCAGCTCCCGGGTCCCCTACGAGGTGGGGAACAAGCTGTCGGTTTCCGAGCGGATCAGCCCGGAGGTGCGGGCGGATTTGCAGCGTCGCGGACACAACCTGGTGACGCACCCGGCGATGGGCGTGGGCAGCGTCAAGGCGATTCTTATCGATCCAGCCAAAGGCGTCCTGATGGGTGGGGCCGCGCCGGCCACCGACAGCTACGCGATCGGGTGGTAGTTAAGAATACAGCTTCAACCCGGCCTGGATGACCCGCGGGGGCGGATCGACCACCGGCTCGCCGTCAGAGATATAACTAACCGAAAAGACCCGTACCCACGAACGGGAGTTTTACGGAGGCTCGCAAAATACATTGACGGGTGCGCCGACGTGGCGCACGCACTTTTGCGTGCAGCGCCGAGACTGGGTGGGTATCTATATATCGAAACTTTAGAACCTGAACTTCAGCGCGAACTGCATGCGCCGCATCGGAGTTCGGATGCCGCGGATTTCTGCGTCGCGGGTGCCGTTCGGCGTTATCTGGTTGGCGTTCGAGAAGCTGATGCCGCTTGGATTGCTGAAGAACGGGGTGTTGAAGAAGTCGAACGCTTCCCAGCGGAACTGGACGTTGTACCGTTCTTTGAAGCTAAAGTTCTTGAACAACGAGTAATCCACGTTGCGCTGGCCCGGACCGCGGAGCTGGCCGACGCCGGCGCTGCCCACATGGCAAAGATCCTGCCGCGTGGGAATCTGGCAAGTCACGCGCTGGTAGGCGGCGGGATTGAACCAGAGCTTGCGGGTGGGGTTGTCGAGCTCGGCGGTGCCGACCACGTCCGGACGGACGGCGCCATTGGGAAGGCCGAGGTCGCCGGCCCCTTGGCCGACAGTGAAGGGGAAACCAGAAGCGATCGTAACGATCCCGTTCATCTGCCAGCCACCGACGACGGTGCCAGCGAGGCCCTTCAACTTTGCGCCGGGAAGTTCCCAAACAAAGTTGAAGGTAGTCCGGTGGGTCTGGTCAAAGGAGAAGACCCCGCGGGATCCCCGCCGATCGCGGGGGTTCTGCAGACTGGCGCCTTCCTGTCCGCCATTCTCGCCGTCTCCGTGCGACTTGGAGTACGCATAAGCGAAGCCGAAGGTCAAACCTCGTGCGGCACGCTTATCGACTCTAACCTGAAGCCCGTGATAAAAGGACTCGCCAAAAGAGTCGATGTAGCGGATGCGCCCCGTGGACTGAATGCCCAGATTCGGCGCGGCGGCATCGTAGAATTCAGGATACGGCCGGAGGCCCTGCTGGAACGTTGCCACGGGCCGGATGGGATCATTCCAGTTGATGACAGAATTACCGATGTTCGCTCCCTTGGACCCTGCGTAACCGACCGTGGCGGCCATATTCCAAGGCAGTTCCCGCTGGATGTCGAAGCTCCACTTCCACACCTGGCCATCTTTGTAGTCTGGCGGAGTATAGAGGACATCAATCGGACGAACAACGGCGCCTCCGGTGGCTTGGGTCAGGAATGGATCGTTCAACGTGAGAACAGGCGAAGTCGGGGCATATCGGAAAGTAGCGATATTGACCGTCGAGCCATTGACCGCGCTAACGGGCACGTTGCTGCCCGCGACGTAGGCTGCCTGGTAGACCTGACTTCCCGCCTTGGGCGGCATGAGGTTGAAGATCGTGAACGTATTGAGGTGCTGGATATTGTCAAACCAGCCGGCGCCGGTGCGGACAACCCACTTATCGCTGGGCCGCCAGGCGATGCCGACACGGGGCATGAAAAACCTTATCTGCTGGCGGGCTAACTTCCTGTCCGCCGCATCGCCCAGGACTCCGGGGAAGATGGTGGGGATCACCGTGCCATCCGGTTTCTTGTAACCGAGGCCGCGGCCGTCTACCAGCCCCGGGCCGAGGCCGGGGATATCGAAAGTGCGCTGGAGGCCTCGGATGTCGTGTTCGTTGCCGTTGTAATCAAAGCGCAAGCCGACATTCAGCGTAAGCCGGGGTGTGACTTTGAAGTCGTCATGCACGTAAGCGCCGAACCGGTTGGCGCGGGGATAAGTGAGCGGAATGCCTTCCGGCGTTTGCGTCGTATTGGGACGTCCCAGGAGGAAACACGCGAACGCATAGCCGCAGGTTTGGGACGAGAAGCCAAGGAGCCCTTCTTCCAGGTTGGCGGCGCCCCTTTCGATATGGATCCGGTAAAACTCACCGCCGACCTTGATGTTGTGTTTTCCCTTGATCCAGGTAAGGTGGCTGGAGGGCTGGAACGTGATCATGTTGTCGAACCCGTTGCCGTTGGTCAGCTCCTGCAGCGTGAACGGCAGACCGGTGAATTGCGGAATCCCATGCTCGCGGTTGGTTAGCTTGCGGTTTCCGTCGCCCGGAATGCGAAACTGACCGACGCCGAGGGCGTCCTGATCGAAGCTGGCGTCATCCGTTCGTGGATTCGATGTGATGTCGTCGGCAATATTGAAGCCGAATCGCGACTCCAGGATCATCGAAGGGCTGAAGGTGTGGATCCATTGAGTAGCTAGATTGCTCACCTTCGAAATAACAAATACCGGAATGTTGGCGTTGATATTGTTGCGGGTCAGGTCCGAGCGGTCCCAGGCGATCCGGCCAAACACGCGATCGTTCTGGCTGAAGTTGTGATCCACGCGAGCGAAGTAGGTGTTTACATTCGTGGGGAAGGGGACGGTCGCACGGGCGGTGAAGTCCAGGATGTCGGCCTGAACGAACTGCGCCTTGGGAACGTACTTATTGAGCACGTTGAGGGCGCCGGCGTGGAGACGGCTGGCCGGAATGATGTTGCCCTGGAACGGCACGCCGGTATCCGGATCGTAGATGAGAATGGGGTTCACGAAACGGCTGTTGGCGACATAGCCTCGCGCTAGAGCGGAGAAATCACCTCCGCGGAAAGCGTCGACGGGGAAGTTGGCAGTCTGCAACTGGCCTTCGCGGGTACGGCGGGCCTCATAGTTAAAAGCCCAAAAGGTTTTGTTCTTGCCGTTATACAGTTTGGGTATGTAGGCCGGACCGCTCAGCACCAAGCCGTACTGGTTCTGGCGCAAGGTGTTTTTCTTCAGCCGCGCGGTCCCGGGGGCAAGCTCGAAATTGAGGAAGTAATTCTCGGCGTCGAACAGATCGTTGCGAAGGAAGTCGAAGAACGTCCCGTGCGGGTCGTTGGTCCCGCTCTTCATCGTGATGGTGACCTGAGCGCCGCCACCGAAACCGTATTCGGCGGAGTAGGCGTTGGTTTGGATTTTGAACTCTTCGAGCGCTTCAATCGACGGGACGAAGGGAGCGGTGTGGACGCGCGGATCTTTGGCGTCGACACCATCCAGCGAAACTACCTGGTTGGTTTCGCGCTGGCCATTCGCGATCACCGCAAAGGCTTGACCGGGAATGGGAAATCCACCAGAGCCGTCACCCAGGCCAGTGCGGATACCGTACTGTACGCCGGGCACGAGCACGGCGAGGTTCTGCATGTTGCGTCCGTTGAGAGGCAACTCAACGATGCGCCTGTTCTCCACGACAGCGCCGACGGTGGCGTTTTCAGTGCTGAGAAGCACCGAGCTGGCGGTCACCTCGATGGACTCGGTAACGGTGCCGATGTCGAGTTTGAAGTCCTGCCGGACCTGGGCAGCGGTCTCGAGACGCAGATTCCTGACCACCTCCGTCTTGAAACCCTGCAACTCGCACTTCACCGTGTAGTCACCAACGGTGATCAACGGGAAGCTGTAGTTGCCGGTCTCGTTCGAGGTAGTTGTGAGAGACACATTCGTGCCTTGGTTGGTTAGGGTCACTTTGGCCCCGGCGATCACTGCACCGGAGTTGTCAGCGACCAGCCCTTGAACGGATTGAGTGGTGGATTGACCAACCAGCCATGATGTGCCGGCCATCAACACGGCCATGGCGAAGAATCGAAGAACGCTGTTAAATCCTCGTGTCATTGCTGCCCCTTTTTACACCGATCGGAATTGCGTGACGCAATACCGCACATCAACAAAACTATAAGCGATGGCACCGGACGATGTCAACTCCCAGTCTTGTCTCATGCAAGATGAGCCTGAAGAAGGAGTTTGTTTCTCACACAGAATGAGCCTGAAGGGGGAGAGGTCGTGGATGCTGGGGATTGACCATCCACGTGCAAGCAGGAAAGAA